>CAZSIG010000936.1:0-1509 GCA_964606195.1 uncultured Anaerolineales bacterium | reverse complement strand
AAGCAAAAACGGCAGGTATGGAAACCTGCCCTACCCCACAAATCCGCGTAGAGCCAGAAAATCCTACTCGAACAGAAATTAGTAGAAATTCGTGCAATTCGTGGCAAAAAATCTCGATATTAAACCGAAAGTGAATTATGGAACAAGTATATCCTAGAATTAGAACCAGACACCGCGTACATACCGATTGGAAAATCAAGCTGGAACTTGGCAAGCTGCGCCCGCGCCCGTTACCCCTCTCGCCAGCGGGGACATTCGGTGCGGTATTACTAGCGATTTTCGTGATAGCGGCGATAATCGCGCCACTCATCGCGCCTTATGACCCGCTCGCCATCACCCTCAAAGACAGCCTGACGCCGCCGAGTTGGACGCACCCGCTGGGCACCGATCATTTGGGGCGCGATACGCTTACGCGCATCCTATTCGGGGCGCGCTATTCGTTGGGCGCGGCAGGCGCGGTGGTGGCGATTGTCATGGTAATCGGCATCGCGGTCGGCATCGTGGCGGGGTACTACGGCGGCTGGGTGGACGAGGTCACGATGCGCGCGGTGGATACAGTGCTCGCCTTTCCATCTATCATTCTGGCACTGGTGGTCGCGGGATTATTGGGACCGGGGCTGCGCAATTTGGTACTAGCGATGGTTGTGGTGCGGTGGGCAGATTTCGCGCGCGTAGTGCGTAGTCAAGTGCTCTCGCTGCGAGAGCAAGATTTCATACTAGCAGCCCGCGCCGTCGGGGCGAGCGATTGGCGCATCATGGCGCGGCATTTGTTGCCGAATACGTTGGGACCGGTCATCGTATTGACCACGTTAGACATGGGCAAGGTGATACTCGCTATATCAGGATTGAGTTTTATCGGCTTGGGAGTACAGCCGCCCGCGCCGGAGTGGGGCGCGATGCTGAACTACGGGCGGTCGTACATCCAAACCGCGCCGCTGCTGATGTTTTTCCCCGGCGTGGCTATCGCGCTGGTAGTGCTGGCGGCTAATCTGTTGGGCGACGCGCTGCGCGACCTGCTTGATCCGCGTTATAACGCGCGAAGTTGAGGATAGCGCGGGCTACGCGGTAGGCGCACCCTTTAAGAGTGCGAACAGCGCAGGCGTAAAACCTGCGGCTACAATGTGGCAGTATATAAAAAAGACGCGAGGACAAATCTCGCGTCTTTTTGTTTACTTATCGATTATGTTATTTCCTACTGTAATGAGCGTGGGAGGATTCGAACCTCCGACCAATGGCTTAAAAGGCCACTGCGCTACCACTGCGCCACACGCCCATAACACGAAAAGAAATTATAACATATCCTCGCGATTTTGACAAATGAACTACTTCACCAGATTATGCCCCTTATCCGTCACCGTCCAGATACGATTCCCCGCGCCAATGCCGCACACTCCCGACATCGCGCAGGTGCTACAATGCTCCGCGCAGGTCGAATCGGTCACGCTCAAGTATCCCATGCGCGTTAAATCCGTGAGCATCTGGTCTAACAACGGCGCGGTGCCGTCGGAA
>CAZSIG010000935.1:0-1511 GCA_964606195.1 uncultured Anaerolineales bacterium | reverse complement strand
AGTGAGTGATCCCGCGCTGGTCGCGGAGTTCATGCCACGCCTGCTCCCCGCCCTCAATGCCCCCGAACCACAGACGCGCTGGATGGTCATTCACACGCTAGGGCTGTGCGCCGCGCTCGATACGCCGACCGCGCGCGCCGCACTGCCGAAAGCGCAAGAGTTCATCAACCAGCAAAGCGGGGCTTGCTTATGGGGTTCGACCGTCAAATATCTTGGCTATCTCGGTGCGGCGTCGGACGCGAATGCCCGCGCGGTCTTTCCCCTGCTCGAACAAGTGTTGCGCGATATTCCCAAACAGACGAAATCGGTGCTAGAGGCGTTCCTGCGTATGCTAGACCGCGTGGACGATGATACGCGCGACAAGATTGCGCGCTACGCGGAGACTTATGCGCATGATGAAAAACCGAGCGTGCAGAAGATGGCACGGCGGTTGCAGCGGAAGATGGAGTAAGAGAAATAGTTAAAACACGAATGTACAAAATTCTCCGCAACATAACCATTATAATCATCGCGCTCCTCGCACTGATAATCGCCTACTACGCGGTCGAAATCATCAAAGCGAGAGCGTACACTCGCGCGGTAATTACACAAATAGTCCAATCGAAGGAAAACGTCCTCGACGTACAAGATTTGACCGCGCGGCAGCTTGAAATCCTGCTAGCGGTGGAGGACCCCGCGTTCTATCGGCACGACGGCATGGATTTGACCACGCCCGGCGCGGGCATCACCACCATCACCCAAGCCCTTGTCAAAATCTTCTATTTCACGCAGTTCAAGCCCGGCATAGCGAAAATAAAACAGACCATCATCGCGGTTTTCGCCCTTGACCCGCTCATCTCGAAAGACGACCAACTGCGCTTGTTCATCAACCATTGCTATCTAGGCAACGTTGACGGGCAGGCAGTCATCGGGTTCGCGGCGGCGGCGCAGGCATACTACGGCAAACCTTTCTCGGAATTAAGCGAGGACGAGTATATCTCCCTCGTAGCCATGCTCATCGCGCCCGCGACCTTCAACATTCACCGGTATCCAGAGCGAAACGCGGAGCGGGTGGCGCGTATCAAACGCGTGATTTCAGGGACGTATACCCCCAAGGGATTGTTCGACCTGTTTTATGGCAAAATGCCGCGCGACTTGCACGACAAACTACCCCCATTTTCCTATTTTGAATTTTACTATGATGATTAGTACTACAACGAGACTTCGTAACCGCGGCACGTTAGAAATGTCATTCTGAGGAGCGCAGCGACGAAGAATCTCGTTTTAGGTGGTAGTAGTACTCCGCGAAGCGAGATTCTTCGCTCCCGATGGTCGCTCAGAATGACACTCTAGCGCGAAGTCTCGTTGTAGTGTTAGCACAGCGGCGGTATGGGGATACCGCCCTGGTATATCGCCATTTATAGGGCGCAATCCCCATTGCGCCCCGTTTTGTGTCTCTGTAGCTAAAATTACCATAAGGAGCAAAAAATGACTAACCGACTCTATTACCAAGACGCAACCCTACGCACCTT
>CAZSIG010000934.1:0-1517 GCA_964606195.1 uncultured Anaerolineales bacterium | reverse complement strand
ATGCACGTTCCGCTTGTAGGGGCGAACCTATGTGTTCGCCTTGTACATCGCGGGCAAACACGTTTAAACGATGAGCGGCGCGCAGTCCGACATAATTGCTCGCGGAATCGGAGTTGGTTGTCCGGTGACAATATCTAACCATAAACAGACCGAACGACCGCGCATCAGCAATGTATCATCTTTGGCTCGCGATATGTTGTAATGGCAAGTGAAAGTATCGCGCTTAACATTCGATACCCACATCATCATATCCAATTCCTCATGTAGCAACGCGGGCTGTAGATATTCAAGGCGATGCTGCTTTACTCTATACATGTAACCTTCCGCTGCCATACGCGTCACTGCCCAGCCATGTGACGCCGCAGCATGTAATCCCGCGTCCTCCATATATTCTAGATATACAGTGTTGTTCACGTGCTGGGCGTGGTCAATATCGCGCCACTCGACGCGGCGGCGCGTTTTGAACGCGCGCGCGGGCGGTGGAGGAGGCTCAGGGAATTTACTGCGCGGTACTATGGGAGGTGTTTCGCCTGCGGGAAAGAACGCGGTCACTATTTCTGGGGGGATAGTGACTAGCTTGCGCGTGTCGGCATCCACGTATACCCAATCGCTGTAGGCACGCGCTACTAGTTCGCCCGTTTTCACGTTGTGAAATTCATACATGCGATGTGACCTGACGCGTCGCGCACTAGCGACCCAAGTTTTGATTCGCACCGCTTCCCCGTAGTTTAATTTGCCGAAGTACTCTATCTCCGTATCGTGAACCAACCAAAATCGCTTCATCCTCTCGTAGCGTTGCAGGTCATAACCCACAGACGCGGAGGCATCGAAGGCAATCTCTTGCATGTAACGCAGATAGCTAACGTGGCTCAGGTGCTCTCGCGGGTCGCACTCATAGCTACGCACGCGAAACGTATCTTCGTAAGTAAGTGGCATAATCCTCTCCAGATGAAAGTAAAGATATACGCGATTAACGTTCAGAGGCTACAGTTTGAAATCATACCCCAAGTTACCTTAGATTGCAAGCCATCACAATTTAAACAAGATAGGACTTACGCAACTTCGGTGTATTTTTACCGCCGAGCACGTCCCCATGCGGGGATAAACTACGAGCGCAGAGTTTTTTATATCATTTTGACCATCTAAAAAATATGACTTTTAGTGAGCCTGTATGAGCGCGTATGCGGGGTGCAAAATAAGTGTTTGGGCAAAGCTCCGCGTTCGTCGTTTATCCCCGTACGGGGACGCTCTCTGCGGTTAATTACTAAGGTTGTTCCCTAATAACCTGAACAGAAAATAGGACGCGGATTTGCGCGGATTGACGCGAATGGGCCTGGTTCAGTTGAGTTGGATATAGATCACGAATAACCCAAATGGCCAAATTACGCGCATTTTCTTTCTTTTTTATGCGGGCTATTCGTAAATTCACGACATTCGTGATTAACTCGCGGGGGATTTTTCAAAATCCAATTGAACTGAACCAGTGTCACGTGGATAAATAGCTTAAAATCCTGAAA
>CAZSIG010000933.1:0-1528 GCA_964606195.1 uncultured Anaerolineales bacterium | reverse complement strand
TCTGCGCTCTCCGCGTGCTCGGCGGTAAAAATACCCCGAAGTTGCGTAAGTCCTATATCACTTACCATTTAACCATTACTCAGGATGCTATTTGTAGGACGGAAGGAACAGAAAATATGGCGCGATTAGCCCCACAAGGTGGACAATATCAACCGCTGAACGAGGATCAAATCGAGCAGATTCATCGCGCTTCACTGCGAGTGTTGGAACAGACGGGGCTTAACGTGGATCACGATAAAGTCCGCGAGATCTATCGGCAAGGTGGCGCTAAGGTAGATAACAACCGCGTATATATCCCCGCGGAGATGGTCGAGAAGGCACTGGAAACAGTTCCTTCAAAGGTACTACTCGCCGGGCGCGCCGCGCAGCACGATTTGCTATTGGCGGGTCGGCATGTTTATATCGGCACCGGCGGCTCTCCCACCACAGTCCTTGACCCCGGCTCAAATGAAGTGCGTCCGGGCACCATCAAAGATTTGGTAGATTTAGTGAAACTGGCTGACGCGCTGGAGTATTGCAATTTCATTGTCATTCCTTTGCACCCCACCGATATTCCAGAAGAGGATACACCGGTCAATCGCTTCTACGCCTGTCTTGCTAACAGCACCAAACATATTATGGGCGGCGTTGGCTCGGTAGAGGGGGCGCGGCAGGTCATCGAGATGGGCAAGATTATCGCGGGGGGATTGGAACAGCTACAACGGCGTCCGTTTATCTCCGCGATTACTTGTTGGATGCTCAGTCCGCTACAAGTGGATAGTAAAGTAGCTGATATTCTGATTGAATGGTGCAAGCATGGCTTGCCCGTCGCGCTCTCGTCCGCACCGATGGCAGGTTCGACCGCGCCGGTTACGTTGGCAGGGTCTTTGGTGCAACTCAACGCGGAACAACTCAGCGGCATCGTGCTCACACAGCTCATACGTCCGGGCACGCCGATACTGGCAGGTTATATCCCCGGCGTAGCGGATATGCGTACCGGCGGCTATCTGGGCGGCGCGGTGGAGTTCGGCATGATGCAAGCGGGTGCGGCGCAGTTAGCGCATTTTTACAGTGTGCCTATCTACTGCTCCGGCGGCATGACCGACAGCAAATCTCCGGACGCGCAGAGCGGCTATGAAAAGATGGCCACGCTCATGCTGGCGGCAATGGGGGGGAGTAATTTCATTCACCATGCCATCGGGATGATTACAAACATGAACTCCGCGTCGTTGGAGCAGGCAGTCGTGGATGAGGAGATTGTGGGGATGGTCATGCGTGTGCTGCGGGGGATCAACGTGACCGACGAATCGCTTGCCGTAGAGACAATACACCGCGTCGGCCCCGGCGGGCATTACTTGATGGAAAAACATACTAAACAACACATGCGCCCGGAGTTCTTCCAGCCTGCGCTGGCGGATCATCAAGCCCGCGAGATGTGGGAATCTTCCGGCAAACAAGATGCGCGGGCGCGAGCTACAGCCAGAGTTAAAAAATTGTTGCAAAAACACCAGTCCCCCGGACTGCCGGAGGAGATAGACGCGGTGCTTCG
>CAZSIG010000932.1:0-1530 GCA_964606195.1 uncultured Anaerolineales bacterium | reverse complement strand
TGATAGATGGCGCGGTTACAGAAGATGAATGGGGCACCGCCGGGCGTCACGAGGCGCGCGGTGGCGCGCAAGCTCGCGCCGCGAACATCATCTCCGCGTTTTACTACGGCTACGATGCCGATAATCTCTACATGCGCGTGGACGCCAAGCAGGATTGGGCGGATTTGGGCGACGCGATTATCGGACTATACATCGGTATCCCCGGTGTGCAGTCGCCTATCGGCGCGGCGCGGTTCGGCGCTAGTCCTGATGAGCCAACATTATTGAGATTCAACGCGACACACTTGGCTGAGGTTGCCCTCGCGAACGGCGAAATAGCCGAAGTCAACCTGCTTACAGCAGGGGGAACGCTGGTTAATCCCGCGTGGCTCGATCCGCTTTCGCTGGAGAAGATAGCGGTAGGCGACCGCGTCGTGGAGTTGGCGGTTCCGCTCGCGGCATTGGGCAAGTTGAGCGCGGGAGATGCGTTGCGGTTGTCGTTGGTGATAAGCCAGAACGAGCGCGATGTGCAGCAGTTGCCCGACGGCGGCGCGATTAGAATCGTGCTCCCCGATTTGAGCAGCGTCACCTGGCTCGCGGTGGTGAACGATCCTATTGGAGATGATCATGGTCCTGGCGGTTATACCTATCCCACCGACGCGGTTTTCGAAACGGGGGTATTTGACCTGAAGAGATTCAGCGTGGGCACAGACGAGGAAAACGTGGTGTTCAGATTTGAGATGAATGGCCCCATCAACAACGTGTGGGGCAGCGGCATCGGTTTGTCGGTACAGACATTTGACGTTTACCTGGATACTGACCCCGGCGCGGGCACCGGTGCGCGGTTATTGCTGGAAGGACGCAACGCTGCGCTGGAGGGTAATAACGGGTGGGATTACGCGGTGTGGGTGGAGGGGTGGAATCAGAAGGTAATTCGCCCTGACGAGAACGGCAATCCGGTGGAGATGAGTGGCGAGAACGTCCGCGTCATCGTCGATCCCGCAAATCGCGCGATCACGGCGAGCGTGCCGCGCCGCGTTTTCGGCGAGAATGCCGATCCTACGACATGGGGCTACGCGGCGGCGGTGCTGAGTCAAGAGGGGTTCCCCGCGCCCGGCGTGCGCCGCGTGCGCGATGTGGAAACGACAGAGAGTCAGTGGCGTATCGGCGGCGGCAGCGGGGACATAAACCAAACGCGCATCATAGACCTCGCTTGGGCGAAGGATGCGTCACCACCGCAGGAGGAGATTTTGAGCGATTATTCCGACACCAGCGCGGAAAGCGTGGATAGTCTAACCCCCAATGATTTCGCGCCGGTGCCGCTGATTATGGTTGAATAGATTAGGACTTACGCAAAACCGCACTATAACTAACCGCAGAGGGCGCAGGGGACGCGGAGCTTATCTTGAGAGATTTTTTTGTACTTGCCATAAACAATCATAAATGTTCATTAAAAGTCATAGGCGCGGCGCGCTAAAAAGCTATCCAGAAAACTCTGCACTCTCCGCGCCCGCGGCGGTGAAATTATTATGAACTTGCGTAAGTCCTATA
>CAZSIG010000931.1:0-1532 GCA_964606195.1 uncultured Anaerolineales bacterium | reverse complement strand
AATCGCAAATCCCATACGGAAATTTCATCGGGCACCTCCGCTACGCTATACTCTAGCCGGTTTGGCTACGGGGCTTGATTATACCCCGTCATTATCCAAAAAGAAAACGCCAACCGGTACGCGACAACGGTTACTCATCTATCTCTTGCGCGTTACTAGTACTTGACCTATCTTGCCCCTGCTTCCCTTTTAGGCTATATTTAAGGAGGAGGGCTTAACTATGAAGTCAATTCCCGGTTACGAAATTACCGCGCTGTTGTACGAGAGCGCTACCTCGCGCGTCTACCGCGCCTATTGCCCCGCGATGGCGGAGCCGGTGATACTGAAGATATTAGCCGCCGCCCCACCTACGCCGCGGCAGCGGGCGGGGGTTCAGCGGGAGTATGAAATTACCCAAGCTCTCGCCGGTCCCGGCGTGATTACGGTCTACAATTTGGAAGTGTTTGCAGACCGCGTCGTCATGGTGTTAGAAGACTTCGGCGGAGATGATCTGGCGCGGTTAGGTTTGGCGGGGACTCTCGCACTGACCGATTTTCTGACGCTAGCCATGCGCATCACGGCGAATTTAGCCCGCGTACATCACGCGCAGATCATCCATAAAGACATCAATCCCCGCAACATCATACTTAATCCCCAGAGCGGCGCGGTCAAGCTGATCGATTTTGGCATTTCCTCCACGCTGGCGCGTGAACATCCGATCTTCCAACCCCCAGCCATGTTAGAAGGGACGTTAGCATATATCTCGCCAGAACAGACCGGGCGGATGAACCGCCCCCTGGATTATCGCACCGATTTATATTCCCTGGGCGCGACCCTCTACGAATTGCTGACGGGGCAGGTGCCCTTTCCGCAAGCTGATCCGTTGGAGTTGATCCACGCCCACTTGGCCACCACGCCGGCACCTCCCCACGAACTCGACTCGACCATCCCGCCGATCATCTCCGCGATTATCCTGAAACTGTTGGCGAAGGATGCCGCGGCGCGTTATCAATCCGCGACAGGGTTGCAGGCTGATCTGGGCGAATGTCTGCGGCGCGGTGGCAAAAGAGGGCAACAAATTGCGGTTTTCCCGCTGGCTCAGCAAGACACGACTGCCCGCTTTCAACTACCCCAGAGGTTATATGGGCGAGAGCGGGAGAAGACCCAGTTGGTGGCAGCGTTCGAGCGGGTGGGGACGCGAGACGCCCCGCCGCTGGTGCTGATCTCCGGCCCGCCGGGCAGTGGGAAGACGGCGCTAGTTCAAGAATTGTATCGCCCGGTGACGCGCCGCCGGGGGTACTTCGTCGCGGGCAAGTTCGACCAACTGCGCCGCCGTCAGCCCTACGCCGCCCTGCGGCAAGCGCTGCGAGAACTGATCCGCCAGTTGTTGACCGCGAGCGCGCCACAGGTAGCGGAATGGCGCACGCAGTTTTTGAACGTCCTCGGACGCGCCGCCGGCGTGGTGCTGGAGGTGCTCCCCGAATTAGCGCAGCTCATCGGTGCGCAATCCCCCGCGCCAGTCCTGCCCCCGCGGACACGCAAACGGCTCTCAA
>CAZSIG010000930.1:0-1533 GCA_964606195.1 uncultured Anaerolineales bacterium | reverse complement strand
AGGAGAGTAAATTATGATTAAATTACCTTACGGCATGGCGAACTTTCCCCAAATTATCACGCAGGGGTATTATTACGCAGATAAGACGCGGTATATTCGGGAGCTGGAGCGGTTTCACGGGCCCTACCGCTTCTTCATTCGCCCGCGCCGGTTTGGGAAATCGCTGTTCGTGTCGGTGCTGGAGAACTACTACGATGTGCGCCAGCGCGAGCATTTTGATGAATTGTTCGGCGCGCTGGACATCGGGCGGGAGCCGACCCCGGAGCGCAATTCGTACCTGATACTGCGGCTGGACTTCTCCGGCATTCGCACCGACGCGGGGTTGGCGGAACTGCAACGCTCGTTCACTGCAAAAGTGCGGCGGCACCTGCGCAGCTTCGTCGCTTACTATCACGAGTATATCCCCAACCGAACAGAGCTACTAACCGCGCTGGCGGAAACCGTTGGATTGGAAAGCATCTTGGAGGAGGTTTTAATGGCAATTAGGGACACGGGACAGCGCATCTACCTGCTAATTGACGAATACGACAACTTCGCCAACGAACTGATTGCGGCGCGGCAGGAGCAAGACTATTTGAGCATCGTGCGCGGCACGGGCTTCGTGCGCACCTTCTACAAGGTCATCAAGGAATACACGCAGTACGGCGGCGGGGTGGTACAGCGGTTGTTTATGACCGGCGTCTCGCCCTTGATGCTGGATGACCTCACCAGCGGTTTCAATATCACGCAAAACATCACGCTGTATCCGCCCCTCAATGAAATGCTGGGCTTGACCACCGCGGAGGTGGCGCAATTGATCACTCAATTGCAGGACGATTTACCGCGCCCCCTAGACCCCGCACAACTCCTACGCGACCTGCAGGAGTACTACAATGGGTATCTATTTCACCCCGCCGCCGCGGAGCGCGTCTTCAATACCGACATGGTACTCTACTTTTTGAGCTATCTTGCGCAAATAGGCACCTATCCCCCGGAGATTTTGGATATGAATGTGCGCACGGACTACGGCAAGCTGCAAATGCTGGTGCGCCTCGATGACCGCGCCGATACCGATTTCTCCCAATTGCAGCAGTTGGTCACGATGGGCGAGATCGCCGCGCCGCTCGTCTCGCGGTTCAGCCTGACCGACCTGGGCGCGGCGGCGAACTTCGTCTCGTTGTTGTTCTATCTCGGCTTGGTAACGTTGAAAGAGCAGCGAGAGGGCGATTACATCTTTCAAATCCCTAACTACGCCATTGCGCGGTTGTATTGGGAATACTTCGCCCGCGTGGTGGCGCACCGCGGGGACGTAGAAGTCGGGGTCAGCACTCTGCGCGCCCACATCAGGCAGTTGGCTTATGCCGGGGAACTTCGCCCGTTGTGGAGCTACCTGTGGGAGCAGGTGCTGAAGATCATCTCCACGCGGGACTTGATTCGCTTCGACGAGCGCGGCATCAAGCTGCTGTTTCTCAGTTTCTTGTCCTGGAGCGAGTTGTATATTCCGTTCTCGGAATTGGAACTGCACCGCGGCTATGCGGACGTAGTGCTGGCGCC
>CAZSIG010000929.1:0-1539 GCA_964606195.1 uncultured Anaerolineales bacterium | reverse complement strand
AAGTATTCATTAAAAGCCACGCTCGCGGCGCGATAGAAAACTATCCAGAAAACTCGGCGCCCTCCGCGCCCTCGGCGGTAAAGTTATTCTGAATTTGCGTAAGTCCTAAACTATTTTCGCTTGACTTCGAATATGCTACGGGCTATAATTGGCACTGGTTCAGTTAAATTGGATACCGCGGCGCGCGGCTCTAAGCCCCCGTCCGCGGGGGCGTTGGAGCAAGATGCGGCACTATTCTGCCCTCGCGGACGAGGGCTAGGAGCATGGTCGGGGAAAATCAAACTCAACTGAACCAGTACCTTATAATTGAGATCAAGGGTTTCTTAGAGCTTGCGCCGCGCATCACAACGAGAAAACCCTATAGGGCTTACGCAGACTACGTAGTAATTAACCGCAGAGAACACCGAGAACGCGGAGCTTTCTGAAAGGAATGGTTTTACACCTAGCATACGCGGTCATACCTAATCATTTGAATTCGTATTTTTCAGAAGAGAAGAATTTGGTCAAAACTCCGCGCTCTCGGCGGTAAAAAATACCCCGAAGTTGCGTAAATCCTACCCTAAATGGAGAACGTTTTGATCTGGACGGAGAAAGGAGCGTAATTTCACGATGAGAAAAGGTTGTCTGAATATCATAGTTGTGTTTATCGTAATCTTAGTGATCGTCGCCGCCGCGTATGTCCTGTTCATCCGCTATTGGCATCTGAGTTGGGGCGCGACTAATACCGAAGTTGAACAGACGCTGCCCGGCGATGAATTGATACCTGACCCCAGATGGAGCCACACGCAAGCGATTACCATTAACGCGCCCGCGGCGGAAGTCTGGAAGTGGATTGTGCAAATCGGCTACAAACGCGCCGGTTGGTACAGTTACGACTTCATTCACCGTATTCTGGGCATAGCGGGATCGGTTGATGACGAGCACCGTTCCGCAAATCGAATTATTCCCGAATTACAAAACCTAGAGGTTGGCGATCCGATAGAGATCGCCCCCAATATGGGATACAGAGTCGCGGAAATCCAGCCGAAGCGCGCCCTCATCATGCTGAGCAAAACAGACCTGAGCGCGGGGGAAGAACTGGATACCGACGATCCACTGCCGAATAACTATCTCAGTTCCAGTTGGGTATGGTTTCTCAAAGAGATAGACGAGGACACGACGCGGTTGATCGTCCGTAATCGGAGTGATTATAGCCCGGGATTGTTCAATGAGTTGATACTAACCATTCCCAACGAACTGGGAAGCTTGCTGATGCAGCCGAAGACATTGCGCGGTATAAAGCAACGAGCAGAAGCCGCGGTGAAAGATTAACCATAGAACACGATGTGCCACAGTTTCGGCTAATCAAAAATATAGGGACTGGTTCAGTTCTATTGGATGTCAAACCAAATTGCTCTAAGCCCCCGTCCACGGGGGCGTTGAGAGCAGATTAGTTGCCATATTGCCCTCGCGGACGAGGGCTAGGAGCATGGCTAGATAAACCACCGCGATTTAATCACGAATGTCGCGAATTTACGAATAGCCCGAATAATAAAAGAG
>CAZSIG010000928.1:0-1539 GCA_964606195.1 uncultured Anaerolineales bacterium | reverse complement strand
CGCTCCGGGCAGAAGATAATGGCGGAGCATGGTTCGGTTCTGATCATCGGTGATGTGAACTCCGGCGCGGAGGTGGCAGCCGCGGGGGATGTAATCGTTTGGGGCTGGGTACGCGGTCTGGTACATGCGGGGGCGCAAGGTGATGATGAGGCAGTGATCTGCGCGCTGCGGTTAGAACCCCCGCAACTGCGCATCGGGAGCCATATCGCCCGCGCGCCAGAGGGAGAGAGAAGTTCTACGCCGGAGATCGCGCGCGTGCGCGATGATGAGATCGTGGTGGAGAGTTGGAAAGATGCCAGCCTGAATTGGCAGTTTGCAGAAAAGAGTCAGCAGATTTAGCGGATGGAGCGGATTGTTGGACCGCGTTAGGACTTACGCAAACCACATAGTGATTAACCGCAGAGAGCACAGAGGACGCGGAGATTTATTAAAGGAATAATTTTGCTACTAACATACGCGGTCATAGACTATCATTTAAGGTCATATCTTTCAGATGGTACAGATTGTAGCTAAAACTCTGCGCTCTCCGCGCCCTCGGCGGTAAAAATACCCCGAAGTTGCGTAAGTCTTACGCGTATGTATGAATGTAAATGAGCGCGGTTTAATCAGCTTGATTCGCTAAATCCGCTGAAAAAGTGAGTTTTTCGGTAGAGACGGGGCATAAAAAGGAGCTACGAATATGGGAGCGAGAATCATTACAGTGACTTCAGGTAAAGGGGGCGTTGGTAAAACGACCGCGACAGCCAATTTGGGGGTAGCTTTAGCGGCGATGGGGAAAAACGTGCTGACGGTGGACGCGGACATCGGGCTGCGTAACTTGGACGTGATGATGGGCTTGGAAAACCGCATAGTTTATGATCTGGTCGATGTCATCGAAGGGCGTTGTCGGTCGCAACAGGCGATCATTCGCGATAGGCGATTATCGCGTTTGCACCTCTTGCCCGCGGCGCAGACGCGCGATAAGACCGCGGTGAATCCCACGCAGATGGCAGAATTGTGTGAGAAGTTGCGCCCTGAGTTCGATTTTGTGTTGATCGACTCGCCCGCGGGGATAGAGCAGGGGTTTCGCAACGCGATCGCCGGCGCGGATGAGGTGTTGATCGTCACCACACCCGAAGTCCCCGCGGTGCGCGACGCCGACCGCGTCATCGGATTGATCGAGGCTGATGGTAAAGGTCCCAGCAACCTGATCATCAACCGCCTCAAACCGGAGATGGTTGAGCGAGGGGATATGCTGGATACGATAGACATCGTTGAGGTCTTGGCGATTCGGCTCATCGGCATCGTCCCCGAAGACGAGAATATCCTCGTCGCGTCTAATCGCGGGCTGCCCACTTCGTTCAACTCGGATACTCTCGCCGGACAAGCTTTCCGCAACGTGGCGCGACGGTTAATCGGGGAGGATGTGCCTTTCATAGATTTGCGAGAGCGTAAGGGGCTGCTCAATCGCTTTTTAGATTTTCTTTCTTCAAATTAGTAAGAATTCCATTCTAAGTAGATTCATGACTCTACCGAAAAATTGGGAGATTTACCACAGAG
>CAZSIG010000927.1:0-1543 GCA_964606195.1 uncultured Anaerolineales bacterium | reverse complement strand
GCCCTCGGCGGTAAAATTATTCTGAACTTGCGTAAGTCCTAATCGATTTATTTGAATCGGCGGTTAATAGAACGCGGATTTTAGTGGTGGTAAGGAAGTAAGTGATAGAGAAAAGTAATACAATAATTTAACCACTAAGTGCACCAAGAGCACTAAGAGTTTTTCTGTCAATGTTGTTCATACGCGGTCAAAATTTATCATACGGAGTAGGTACCGCCTTAGTGTTCTTAGTGTCCTTTGTGGTTGAATAGTATTCGTTTTAACTATCACTTACCACTTAACCATTACACGGATTTAACTGATTTACGCTGATTTTTGTATTCTTGATTAGCAAAAACCGCGTCACATCCCCAAAAATCTGCGAAAATCAGGGCAATCTGCGTCAGTCATCCGCGTTCAATTAACTACACCCTAACAAGTCGAGATAAACTCTAATTAACCACAAAGCCGCTGAGGACACTGAGATTATCCAAACTGGTAAGAGTATGGCAATCAATCAAAAAAAATTCACACGGCGCGTTACCAATGGCGCGATTACAATCACGGTTATAGTGATCCTATTTCTGGCTCTCGCCGCGCCGCAGCTCCATCTGCCGGGGCCGAGCAACGATGAGATGGATACCGTCGTCCTCACCATGCAGATGCTGTTAGGATTGCCGAGCGACGCGGGGTACAGCGTCAAGTTGGGCAATCTCGAACTACCGCTGACGGTCCAAGCCTACGTCGGCACCGCATATACTTACTTGTTACTGCCATTTTTCGCCATCGGCGGCATCAACATCATCTCCGTGCGCGTGATGACGCTGACCGTCGGCGCGGTGATCATGATCTTCTCGTACCTTTTTCTCAAAGATTTCTATGATGACCGCGTCGCTAAATGGACTATCGCGCTGATGGCAACCAGTCCCTCCTTCATATTCTGGAATCGCATCGGCATATTTCCCAAAACCCTCGCGCTTCTAGCTGCCATAGCGATTCTGTATTGTATTTGGCGATGGTATCGAGGTCGCGGTGCGGGCTATTTATATGGCGCGGCATTCTTCTGCGGGCTGGGCATCAACACCCATCCGATATTTATCTGGCCGGTGTTCGCCTACGGTGCCAGCGCGGTTTTGATAAGACGCAGGGTACTATTCAGTAAAGCGAAGGAGCGGTTAAAATGGCGTCAGCTAATAGCCGCGTTACTCTTCTTTCTGCATGCGCGATACAATCTCGCGAGGCGATACAATGCGCGTGACGTTGTACTGGCGTGCCCAGATCGCCCCGAAACGCGATTATATGGTGTTCATTCATATCTTAGATAGCGCGGGGAATCTCGTAGCTCAAACAGACGAGATGCCGAACAGAGGCAGACATCCTACTACCGCGTGGCTGCCCGAAGAAATCGTCACCGATCATCATCACATTGCTATTCCGCCTGCCACGAAACCTGGAATATATCATATCATCGCGGGGCTATACGATGCTCAGACGATGCAGCGTCTGCCTATCATCGATGGCGCGAGCGCCAACGCTGTCCGATTAGGGGAATTTGAGGTTACTG
>CAZSIG010000926.1:0-1546 GCA_964606195.1 uncultured Anaerolineales bacterium | reverse complement strand
CAGGTGCTACACGTCACTTTCGGCTCCGCGCTAGACCGTTTCGGCGCGGAACTTAAAGATGTGTTGCAGGAGTATGAGGAGGAACATTACGCGGCGGTGGAGGCGCATTTTAAGAAGCATTTGGCGCCGTTTGGAGCGTGAGACGTGACCTCACCCCCAGCCCCTCTCCACGCAGTGGAGAGGGGAGATTTCACAAATTATGTTTCACGTTTTACTTGCAGTTATCTATGGAGGAAAAATGAGAAAATGAACCTTCAAGAATTAACAAAGATGTATGATTTTAGTGGACGCACGGTCGCTATCACCGGCGGCGCGGGGATATTGGGAGGGGAGATGGCTTGCGCGCTGGTGGGCTGCGGCGCAAATGTGGCGATACTCGACCGCGACCCCGCGTTGGCTGACCGCCTGATGGATAGATTGGGATGCGGTCCCGGCTGCGCGGTGGTGGTATACGCGAATGTGTTGAAGAAAGAGACACTCGTTAAGGCTGAGGAGACCATCAGCGCGGAGTTTGGACAGGTAGATATGCTGATTAACGCGGCGGGGGGGAATAGTCCCCGCGCCACCACCAGCGCGGAACTCTCGTTCTTCGATTTGCCGGAGGAGGCGTTGAAATTCGTGTTTGAGTTGAACATCGTCGGTACGATTCTGCCCTGTCAGGCGGTCGGGCGCAAGATGGCAGAGCGCGGCGCGGGGGTGATTTTGAATATCTCCTCGATGAACGCGTTTCAGCCGCTGACGCGTATTCCCGCGTATTCGGCGGCTAAGGCGGGGGTGAGCAATTTCACGCAATGGCTCGCGGTGCACATGGCGCAGGAGTATTCGCCGCATATTCGCGTCAACGCCATCGCGCCGGGGTTCTTTTCGACCAAGCAGAATCGCTTTTTGTTGATGGATGAGGAAACCGGCGAACTGACCCCGCGCGGTCGCACTATTCTCGACCATACCCCGATGGGGAGATTCGGCGCCCCGCAGGATTTGTTAGGTACGGTGCTCTGGTTGCTCTCGCCCGCGTCCGCGTTTGTGACCGGGATTGTGGTGCCAGTGGATGGGGGATTTTCGGCATTCAGCGGAGTTTAGGAAATGGGCAAATTAACCAATAGCAAATTAGCAAATGGCAAATCGGCAAATGCGCGAAGGGCAAATAAGTCGATGAATTATCAAGAGTGGCAGGAGCAGGTGCCAGAGGCTATCAAATCTGAGAATCTGTGGCAGTTTTATGGATACCGCAAGACACTATTCGCGTATGATATTTGCTGGCAAGATTGTGAAAATTTGTTGAAGCACCCGCTGGGCAACGCGGTCGCGAGGCAACTTATTCGTAGCGCGGGGTCTATCTCCGCGAATATTGAAGAGGGCTACGGGCGCGGTTTTGGCAAAGATAGGTTATATTTTTTGCGTGTCGCGCTCGGTTCTGCCCGCGAGAGCAAAGGATGGTATTATCGCGCCAAAGAACTGCTCTCCGAAGACGTATTAAATCATCGCCTATCACTAATCAGTGAAGTTATCGCGTTACTTGTAACCGAAATCAACAAATGAGCAAATC
>CAZSIG010000925.1:0-1558 GCA_964606195.1 uncultured Anaerolineales bacterium | reverse complement strand
GCCCGCGCCGCGCCGAAGTGCTCGGTGAAGATTTTGAAGTAATAGAGTTCCTCTTTGCTGCGAATCATCGGGTGTTGCTCCTGCGCCGCGTCCAGTTTCGCGTCGCTTATCGTTCGCTCGAAGTAGTTCGGGAGTTCCGCCGCGGAGCCGGAGCCTTGCGAGAACTCTTGCTTAAACCGCCAGGTTATCGAATCGGGCAACAGCGATTCGTAGGCTTTTCTGAAGATCCATTTCTCTATTTTTTGCGCGCCTTCTGGCTTCATTTTGTATTCGGGCGGAATGCTCAAGGCGTAGTCGAGCAATTCCTCAGAGATCAACGGCGCGACTACGCGCATCGAATGACTTTGATTCATGCGATCTAAGCGCAGCGACGCGTTATTGTGTAGATAGCCCAAGCATTGAATTTGCCGCTCAAATAACTCATCGCGCGGCGTCTCCTCAAGGTGAGAATAGCCACAAAAAACCTCGTCGCCCCCTTCGCCAGAAAGAAGCACCTCTATTCCCTGCTCGCGGGCATGTTTGGTGATGAGATAATTGGATACCGCGCTTCTGACCAGCGAGGGGTCGAAGGATTCCAGATGATAGATGACTTCCGGTAATGCTTCTAATACCTCGTCCAATTCCACGATCAACTCGTGATGCTCGGTGCCGACGTGTTCCGCCATCGTGCGCGCGTTTTCGATGTCTCCACTCTCGCCCAAACCAATCGCGAAGGTCTTCAATTTGGCGTCCGCGCCGAATTCCTCTTTATAACGCTCACTCGCCAAATAGGTGATCACGCTGCTATCCATGCCCCCGCTCAACAGCGCGGCGGTCGGGCGCGTGAAATCTATACGATTATCGATGCTCTTCTCAATGATGCCGCGCACCTCTGCGGTAATTTGATTGATCTCTTTGTGCGTTATCTCCGGCGCCACCTGCGGCAGCTCCGCGAAGCAGATCAACTCCCCGCGTTCATCCATGTAGTATCCAGGGGGAAATTCGTAGACCTGATCGGTCACCGCGACGAGGGCTTTAAGCTCCGACGCGAGATAAACGGTGTTCCCCTTAAAACCATAAAAGAGCGTTTTGATGCCCAGCAGGTCTCTGGCAGCTATCAGTTTCTCGCCATCTGAAATCGCGAAGGTGAAAATCGCATCTTTCAGATATGGGAACATCTTCGCGCCGTACTGCCTGTACAGGTGCATCGTCAAACGCTCTTCTAAGAAGGGACCGTCAACAACATTGTGTTCTTGTGCTAATCCCTGCGCGTCACCGAATTGACTGTCCATACATATCCTGAACTCGTCATTTTCGGGAGTGCTAATCGGTATTTTTATAATCTCCTTCGCGTCTGGCGCGACATCCGCCTCCAGATAGTTCTGCGCCATGATGACACGCCCGCGCTCCCAATCTCCTACAATCTTAGGACCGCGATGCTTGATTCTCTCAAACATCTTACGCACCTCTTGGCGATTCGGCTCGCCATAACCAACTATTAAACCACTCACTATAAACCTCCTACTTTTCCTTTTTTGATTATTAGATAGCTAATGGAACGCAGATTTTCCTGATTTTC
>CAZSIG010000924.1:0-1559 GCA_964606195.1 uncultured Anaerolineales bacterium | reverse complement strand
GGCGAACACATAGGTTCGCCCCTACAATCGCGGTTACATAGCGCAATTCCCATTGCACCGCATCATCCGCGTTCCATTTTTACTGCGTGTACTTAGCCTCGATAACCTGAATCATCCCCTCCAATATCTCGTAGCTGGGGGGTTCGACCACATTGACGATGCTGTCGGGCATCTTCAGGTTATGTTTATTCACGAACTGCCGAAAATATGCCATGTTATCGTTGCGAAATCCGTATTCGACGACCAACTTTTGCAATTCCGCGTCATTCCCCAACAGTTCACCGACCCTCTCCCCGTTCTCCGTCAACGGCACCAGAATATGTTTGGAGAAGATCGTCGGTTCGGGATACATCAGCACCATGTCATCTGTAGTGTTGCCTAAGACCGCGGCGGAGATGAACTGTGCCTCGTAAATCATCACCATCGGCGCCTTGCCCATTCCCATCACCAGATAATCCTCAAACGGCACCTGCGAAGAGTGTTCCACGTAGCCCTGCTTGAAGAACAGGTCTTCCATCAGCGGCAGTACCTGCTGCATCTCCGCGTTACTCTGTACGATGTTGTTCCCGTTCGCGACGTAGCTGGCAAGCGACAAATACATCGCCGCGGAGTTTGACTTCCGTACATCGGTCGAGTTGACGAGTACACTCTTGTTCACGCTATAAGCATCATTGTTTTCCAGATCACTCCACCGCACATCGTTCTTAATCATCTCCAGCAATTTCGCCATATCCAGCGTATAGTAACCGCCCTGGTCTTGTGCTACCCCGTTAGCCTCGAGGATTTGCGCAATCGGCTGCCACGACGCGATCGCCATCGGCGTGAAGAACGGGTTATAGGAACTCTTGATGCCGCGCTCCTGACGCATCTTCTCCGCCGCGGGTACCCCCGCGGGAAATCCAAAATCGTATTCTTCAAGCTCCGGGTGCGTGGCAATTTCGCGCGACCCCGCTTTCTCCGCGATTACTACCAGTCCGTGCGACTTAAACTCGTCTTGTACCCCCTCATCGCTAAAAAATGGTAGCTTCTCCGAGCCGACCAGACCGCGCGCTTCAACGGCGCGTATGTCGCCCACCTGCTGCCAGACAATCGCGCCGATTGCCCCTAGCACACCAACTATGAGGATAACAAGCAATAGAGGGCCAATAATCTTCTTCATCTACAAACCTCGCATTTCGCGTAATGGCTAAATGATAACGACTTAACCACGAAGTACAGCAGTCTGAAAACAGTGTAAATAATAGAGTTGTTCCCTAATAAGCAAGGCAGAAAATAGGACGCGGATAAATAGCTTAAATCCTGAAAATCCGCGTGAATCCGCGTCCTAATAATTGCTTTCCCGTCCCAAATCTTATTTGGGAACAAGTCTAATAACCGCGCAAGCCTTAATACAAAGCTGTCACTTCGCGTTCATATTCTAGCACAGTTTGTTTAACGTTGTGTTAACAACAGTATAACGTTTTGTAAACAATTGCCCCTTTTCTAACCTCTTTTCGCGCAGGTTCTTTTGGATTCTGCATAGTCGTGGGAAGAAACTCGCCACAAATTGCACTGATTAA
>CAZSIG010000923.1:0-1565 GCA_964606195.1 uncultured Anaerolineales bacterium | reverse complement strand
GTCACCACCGCGCCGCTCTCCTCAATCTGTAAGCGCAAATCCTGTAGCACATACGCGAAAACCTCCTCCATATCGACCGCCGCGAACTCCTTGTCCTTCCTATCGATGCGCGCATACTTCAACAAGCCCTCGATGAGCCGCTCCATACGCGCCGCGCCATCCACCGCGAAGTAGATGAACTCGTCCGCGTCTTCGTCCAATTGCCCCTGATACCGCCGTTGCAATAACTCCACGTAGTTCTTCACCATGCGCAGCGGCTCTTTCAGGTCGTGGGAGACGGTATAAGTGAATTGTTGCAAATCCTCGTTACTCCGCCGTAACTCCGCGGCGTAGCGGACGCGTTCCTCCTCCGTCAACTTCTGCGCGGTGATGTCGCGCGAAACGCTCCCTAACATGAAACCCTTACCCGTTTTAATCGGGAAGACCGTGCCCTGCACGAAACGGCGCGTTTCATTCGGATGGTTATACTCGCGTTCCTGAAATTGCCCCAACCACGGTGCCTGCCCCGTCTCCAAAACTTTCTCAATCATCGTCCGAAGATATTCGCGATATTCCGGCATGAACTCTTTCTCCGAACTTAGGTGTAATTGCACGTCCCAAATCGGCTGTCCCAGCACATCAGCGGCGGACAAGCCGGTGACGCGTTCCATAGCGCGATTCCACTCGATGACTATGCCGCGCTCGTCGGTCAGCGTGATCCCATCTTGAGATTGTTCGACGATGCCGCGATATTTCTCCTCGCTCGCTAGCAGCGCGGCTAAGGTGCGACTGTTGCGCAGGGCGATGGCGGCAAGTTCCCCAAACGCGGTCGCCATGTGTGCGTCGTGCTCCGTGAACCCCGCGACTTTGTTTGCCAATCCCAGCAAGCCGATAGTTTTGCTCTCTATCACTAACGGCGCGAACAGCACATTATCCAATTTGACATGCCCCTCCGGCATGAATTTCATCCACTCGCTGGCGGTAAACTCGTTATCATAAACCGCCGCGCCGCTGTGGTATGCCTCCGCGCGCAAGCCGCGAATCGGCATCGGCAGTTCGGGGTCAACCGTACAGGGCAAGCCGCCCGCGTCCAGAAACAGTAGTTCGTTCTCCGCGCCATCTTCGCTCAATAGCGCCACATAGCCAGAAGCCGCGCCGATTAGCTCTTTGCAGACATCAAATATCACGCGCGCCGCCTCCGCGAACTCGCGATATTGCAACACCGCGCGCGCCCCTTTCAACAGCGCGGCGACCTCTGCCTGATGCCGCCGCGCATCCGTCAATGCCTGATATAATTCCTCTTCGACGCGCTTGCGCGCGGTGATGTCCACAATCCCCTCCAATACACTTTCCACCTGTCCCCGCGCATCCTTAATCGGTTGTGAGATAACGCTGTACCACCGTTGATTATTGGAATTGAATCTATCGATGACGTGTACCGCGCCGTCAGCGAAAGTCTGGCGCGTCCCACAACCCGTGCAGGGCGTATCGCTATTTTCGTAGAAAACGTGACATACTTCCCCTATCGGTTCCTTATCGGGAAACATATCGCGAATTTTCTGGTTGACCCACGCGATGGTCATATC
>CAZSIG010000922.1:0-1566 GCA_964606195.1 uncultured Anaerolineales bacterium | reverse complement strand
TAACGATTTGACCGCGTCACTGGACGCACAACTGCGCAAACAGCGCGTCTTCGACCTGACACTAAATCTATTGCGAGACCAGGCGCGGCGCGGTCCCTTCATTCTGATTTTTGAAGATGTCCACTGGATAGACAGCATCTCGTTGGAGCTGTTGAATTACGTCGCCCGCAATATTGCCGATTATCCCATCTTGTTGGTCGCGATTTATCGTCCGACTATCGAATTGGGGGAGTGGGAACGCTACGATTATCATCATTTAATCGAGTTAGTAGATCTGCCCGCCGCCGATGCGGTGGAACTGGTACGTCATAAATTGGGGGGGGGAGAGGTGCCCGATGTCCTCCGCGAACGCATTCTACGCGGTGAGGAACGAGTTAATCCCTTCTTCGTCGAAGAGATGGTCAATACGCTAATTGATACCGGTTATCTGGCGCCGCGCCCTGATGACATAGGCTATATTCCCATAGGAGACTGGACGAGCATAGAACTCCCTGATACGGTGCAGTCGTTGGTGATGAGTCGTATAGATCGCTTGGGGGAGCCAAGTAAGCTGACGATTAAAGTCGCGGCGGTATTGGGGCGCGTCTTCAAATACGCGATTTTATACGCAGTTTATCCGGTAGAGATTACCTCCGAACAAATGCACAAAAACTTAGAAGCTCTAAGCGATCTCGATTTGACCCCGCTCGACCGGCCGGCGCCCGATTGGGAATATATCTTCAAGCATGTCACTACGCAAGAAGTGGCTTATGAGAGCTTACTCTATTCCCAGCGACGCGATTTGCATTATAGGGTTGGGGCATATCTTGAGTATGCCTATCACGATAATCTGGAAGAGCAATATGAGACTCTGGCACGGCACTACTCCGCAAGCGGTAACGCGGAGAAAGGGTTCACCTACTTAGTCAAGGCTGGAGATAAAGCCAAGAACCAATTCGCTAATGCTGAAGCGATCGACTACTACACGCGAGCGTTGGACACGAATATTTCGGAAGAGACTAAAATTTATGTTGATGAAGCCCTAGGAGATGTATATCGACTGATTGGACAGTACGCGAAAGCCGCGCAGCGGTATCAGCATACTATTGGGTTAGGCATAACCAACGCGGTACACTCGGCAGAGCTAAATCGTAAGACAGCCGAAACCTATCGGCTGCGCGGGCAGTTCGATCAGGCTTTACAATACCTAGAACTAGCACGGAAACAACTGACTACTGAGTTGCCGCGCGATGTAGCTGAAGAGCATGCTTTTAGCGCGACCATATCGCGGCTATATAACAGTATGGCTTGGGTTTATCTATCACGCGGAGAGCATAGCAAAGCCTTGCAGCATTGTAAAGATGGGTTGGACACCGCGAGTAAGTTCGCTGTTACCGAGGCTCCCCAAATCCTCGGCGCGATGATAGAATTGGAATTAACTATGGGGGTAGTATACTGGCGTACTGGTGAATACGCGCAAGCTATTAAGTATCTGCGACAATGCGCCGAGCGTCAAAAACAGACTGGCGATCTTCCGGGAATGGTACGTACCTATAATAATTTAGCGGGTGTTCACTGGAATCAGCA
>CAZSIG010000921.1:0-1569 GCA_964606195.1 uncultured Anaerolineales bacterium | reverse complement strand
TAAAAACAAGAGGAGGAAAATAACTGCAATGGAGCAGAATTACGCGCTCGTTAATCCGGTGAGTGTGATGGTGGACAAACCGCGAGAGGACTTCACGCGGGCAGATTTGATAAAGGTCATCGAACAGGAAAATATCGAGAGAATTACGTTTCACTATACCGCGCTGGACGGGAAACTCAAAGAACTGAAATTGCCCGTTGTAAATCGTTATCAGGCTGAAAGGATATTAGCCGATGGGGAGCGCGTGGATGGTTCGTCGCTGTTCAAGGGCTTGGTGGACGCGGCGCTCTCCGATTTATACGTAGTTCCGGTTTACAGAACCGCCTTTCTCAACCCATTTCATGAAGGGAGCTTGGATTTCATTTGTCGCTATTTGATGCGCGATGGTAGCCTGGCTCCCTTCGCTTTAGATAACGTTTTGCACAACGCGCACCAGTTTTTTCGGGAGAGTACGGACTTCGAACTTCACGCTATGGGCGAATTGGAATTTTTCTTGCTCAGCGACGCGGTCACTACGCTCTTCCCCAATCCTAAACAGCGCGGCTACCACGCCGCGGGACCTTTCCTCAAGACGGGGCCCATCCTCGATGAGATGGTACACTACGTCACGCAGATCACCGGCGCGGTGAAATACGCGCATAGTGAGGTTGGCAACGTCGAGAGTATTCGCAGCGATTTGGCGGAGATCAAGGGTAAAAAGGGCGAACAATTGGAGATAGAGTTTCTCCCCACGCCGATTGAGGAGGCGGGAGACAATCTCGTGCTGGCGCGATGGCTGATTCGCAACATTGCCTATCGGCGCGGGTGCGTGGCGACCTTCGCCCCCAAGTTGGAAGAGGGGATCGCCGGTAATGGATTCCACATACACATGGAACTGGTGCAGGATGGCAAAAACGCGATGCAGGAAGAGGATGGAAGCTTGGCTGTTCCCGCGAGGAAGTTGATCGGGGGACTGTGCAAGTACGCGAATACGCTGACCGCCTTCGGCAATACCGTCTCATCGGCATATCTGCGCCTCGTACCCAATCAAGAGGCTCCAACGCGCATCTGCTGGAGCGACGCGAACCGCAGCGCGATGATTCGCGTGCCCTTGGGATGGTCGAAGGTCAATAATCTGGCGCGGTTGTTGAACCCACAGCAAAAAGAGGGATTCGAGGAAACTGAGGGCAGGCAAACCGTCGAGTTGCGTAGTCCTGATGGTAGTGCTATCATTCACCTGTTGCTGGCGGGGATAACGATGGCGGCGGAGGATGGTTTGAACGGCGCGGAGTCATTGCAGACTACCGAGGATTTATATGTCACCGGCAATATCTTCCGCAATCAGGAGTTATTGAGCAAGCTGCCGATTTTACCTAAGAGTTGTGTAGAGTCGGCGCGGTTGCTGTTGCAAAAGCGGGATTTGTACGAGCGGGATGGCGTTGTCCCGCCGAGCATCGTCGAGTATGTGGCTAAGCTGTTGCGCGCGGAGAACGATGAGGGGATGAATCAGCATTTGGTGGATCTGCCCGCCGATGATCGATTGCACGAGACGCGCAAGATCATGCACAAGGATTTGCATCGACATTAGGG
>CAZSIG010000920.1:0-1570 GCA_964606195.1 uncultured Anaerolineales bacterium | reverse complement strand
ATTTACCGCAGAGAACATCCCCGTGCGGGGATAAACGACGAACGCGGAGAGTAGCCGGAAAGGTTTTTTGTATCTATCATACACGTTCATAAGTGTTCATTACAGATCATATTTGCGGCGCGATAAGAAATTACCTAGCAAACTCTGCGCTCTCCGCGTGCTCGTAGGACTTCGCGGGGTTATAAGTAAGAATCTGCCACTAATTGCACTAATTAACACGAATGAGAAAAAATTAGAGCAATTCGTGCAATTAGTGGCAAAAAATAAACCGCGTGCTAAGTTGAACTCGCGAAGTCACCAAGAGCCGGATTTGGCAACCCAAGCCACGACGGGGGGACATTTTATTTTTTTCGCGTCCCTTATAGAGAAAATCGGAAGTGTCCCCTTAGATTCCCGCCTCCAAATCATCTTCGCGCCACACGCGATGCACCGGCACGCCGAGCGACTCCGCGCGTTTATACAGTTCGGCAGGCGGCGCGGCGGGCATGACCAAGATCAGTTGCACGGCGAACCCCGCGCGGCGCAGATAGACCAGCGTATCGATCAGTTTCTCGCTTTGACTGCCGGTAATCACCGCCATCGTCGCGCCCCACGCCAGGCTCATGCTCTCGCGGCGCAACAAATCTGGAAACGACTGCTCCTGCACCATCTGAGCACGCGCCAGTATCTCTAAAATGCTCATCAGGTGGGCGCGTTCGCGGCGCGGCGGAAGCGAGAAGTGTACCGCTTTCTCCAATAGTGGGTCCCAGGCGTGAGTTGCTATTCCCACCTGTAACCCGTCGCGCACGACGATGTGATTGGCGATGGATGCCGTGGTCACGATTGCCAACTCGCTCGCGGCGAGGCGGTGGCGCAGTTGGTAGTCATCCTCGTGCAAATTCAAACAAATCAGGGTCTCGCGGGCGATGGCGGGCTGGTAGCGTTTCACCAGCAGTTGTCCCGCGCTGGCGGATGCCGTCCAGTGGATGCGGCGCGGTGAATCGCCCGGCTGATAAGCGCGTACCCCCATGATGCGCGTGGGGTCCTCGAAGAGCGGCGCGGGCGCGGGGAGCGCAGCCAGCGGAGAACGCGTCGGCAAGCCTAATTTCTCCAGCGGAAAGACGCGGGGATAGACGATGATATGTTCTTCTTCCAGCCGCCCGCTGCGCGCCTCTTCTACACCGAGTAAATCGCCTGTATGTATGAGTGAAGGACCGACGTTGTAATATCCGCGTTTTTTGCAATAGAGCGAATAGTGGAATCGTCGATTTTCGTAGGGGCCAAGCGTGACTACTTCGCGGTAAAACGGCGGCGCGGCTAGTTCGACCGATAGCGATTCGTGTATTTCGAGCCAGGGCACGGGCAGCCAATCGTCGTTCTCTACTTTCAGTTCCACCGGCACCTCTTCGCCCGAAAAGGCGCGGTTGACGAATCGCCGTTCGGCGCGCAGATGCTCCAGCGAGCGGCGCGTCCAAAACCGCGCCAGCAGGTAGACTGCGGCGAGGAGGTAGATGATTTTGAAATAAAAATCGATGCGCAGGAACGCGGCAATGAAGAAGAGCGCGATTACTACACCAACAAGTCGTTTCAT
>CAZSIG010000919.1:0-1572 GCA_964606195.1 uncultured Anaerolineales bacterium | reverse complement strand
AATCGCCCGCGCGCGGTGTCTTGCATATTTTCGTGCAAGCAGGCGAGACCGTGCCAGTACAGACGCCAGTCGCGACGTTGGGCGGCGCGGCAGTGCAGAGGACTGAAGAAATATCACCCACCGCGCCGTTAGCCGCGTCCCCCAAAGCTCGCGCCACAGCGCGCGAGCGCGGCGTCTCGCTTGACGGGATTACCGGCACCGGTGTTAGGGGCATGATCGTCGCCGCGGACATTCCATCTCAAGTCGCGAATACTCAGGACGCTATCCCTATAACATCCACTCAGGACATTATCCCTATAACGTCCACTCAGGACGCTATCCCCATAGCGTCCCTAAAGGCATCGCCGGTGGCGCGTAAGATGGCTGAAGAGGCTGATTTAGACCTCCGCACAGTCGCGGGCACGGGGCCCGGCGGCAGAATCATGCGTGAGGATGTAGAGGGCGCGTTGACAGCTCCAACCGCGCCAACCATTTCGGGTATCGAAAATCTCACCGGGCTGCGCGGCATTATCGCGGAGCGGCTGTCGCAAAGCTGGCGCGAACGTCCGCACGTTACGATAACTACTGAGGCGGAAGCGACCAATCTAATAAGTGCGCGGCAGCAGGTCATCGCGGAGTTGGACGAAAAAATCTCGTACAATGCCTTTCTAGTGATGTTGGTCGCCCGCGCTCTGCACGAACACCCATACATCAACGTGCGCTTGACCGCCGCGGGCATTGAGGAAGTGCCGCATATCAACATCGGCGTCGCGGTCGATTCGGAGCGCGGCTTGCTCGTGCCGGTGATACGCGACGCGCCGGCTAAAAATCTGACGCGAGTTCAGCGCGAACTGCTGGAACTGATTGACCGCGCCCTCGCCGGGCGCAGCTTGCCCGACGACCTCACCGGCGGGACGTTCACGATTACGAATTTGGGTGTGTACGGCATCGACGCGTTCACGCCGATTATCAATCCGCCGGAGAGCGCGATACTGGGCATAGGGAGAATCGCCGCCAAGCCGGTCGTCGTGGATGGGCAAGTAGTGGCGCGGCAGATGATGACGCTGAGCCTCTCGTTCGACCATCGCCTAATCGACGGCGCCCCCGCGGCGCGGTTCTTGCAGCGCGTCAAGCAGCTTATCGAGCGACCGTTCGCGTTGGCGTTTCTGTAAATACTTCAAGATGGTAACTACTCAGCCTACGCTCCGCGAGGGTTTGCCACCCTCGCCTTGTGGCAAAACGCGGCGCCCAAACCTCCCGCAGGTTTGCTTTGAACCTGCGGGAGGTTCGCTGACTTGTAAACAGGGTTGCAAACCCATACGCGTCAACTTAAACGCAGACCGCGTCAGCAATCTCGTACTCAGTGTGGTCAAATCTCTAGTAAGCTCTGGCTCAAGATGTCATGCTGAGCCCCCGTGCGGGGATAAACTACGCGAAGCATCTCGTTTTCGCTATGCTTATCATCTATTGGTCAATAATGAACAAAATTGACGAGAGAACGAGACCCTTCGCTGTGCTCAGGGTGACATATTACCCAAACTGCGCGACTTTGAGAAAGCCCTGGTATCATGAGGGCCAGCGCGGGTAGGCCGG
>CAZSIG010000918.1:0-1577 GCA_964606195.1 uncultured Anaerolineales bacterium | reverse complement strand
GCTATTTATCCGCGAGAATCTGCGCAAATCCGCGTCCTATTTCTTGCCCAGCTTACTAGAAAATAACTCGAATCAGTGTCCTGCCCTTTTCGCCGCGGCGACAAAAGCGCGCACCGCGTCGTGATCTTTACACCCCGGCGCGGCTTCCACCCCGCTCGCCACATCCACGCCCCACGGGCGCACCGCGGCGATTGCCGCAGCGACGTTGTCTAGTGTCAGTCCCCCCGCCAATAACAGCGGATAGTGCGCGGCTAACGCGCCCGCCAATTCCCAATCGCCGGTCTCCCCCGTGCCGCCGCGCAGTTGCGGGTGATAGGCGTCGATGAGCAGCGCTGGAAACTGCCCATCGCCGCACATCCGCTCCGAAACCGCGTACTGCTGCGCCATTTCATGCGCCTCCGCGCGCGGACGCGGGCGCAATGCCTTGTAAGCACGCCCCTCCAATGGCGGTTGATGCAAAGCTCGCGGCGGCTCCTCTCCGTGCAACTGCGCCAAATCCAAACCGCAAAAATCTAGCATCTTCGCGACACGCTGCGGCGTTTCATTCACGAACACCCCCACCGTCAAAAGCTCATCTCGCGTCGATTTTAGCGCGCTTACAATCTCCTTCACCCGCTCCTGCGGCACATAACGCGGACTTTTCGAGAAAAGGATAAACCCCAGCAAATCAGCCTCCGCCCCAACCGCGACTCGCGCATCCTCCAAGTTCGTAATCCCACAAATTTTAACTTTTACCACGACATTCCCCCCCGTCTACCAATTCGCGCACCTTCGCGCCCACATTCTCCGCGACCACCAATGCCTCACCAATCAACATCGCATCCACGCCTGCTGCTGCCAACCGCGCCACATCGGCGCGAGTATGGATGCCACTCTCCGCCACGAAGCAGACCTCTGACGGCGCCATTGGGCGCAACGATAAGCAAGTGTTCAAATCGACACTGAAATCGCGCAGGTTGCGATTGTTGACGCCGAGCAGGCGCGGCTTCAACGGCAGGACGCGCTGTATCTCACCCGCGTCGTGCGTCTCAATCAGTGCCGCCATACCCAACGCGCGCGTGAGCGCGAGCAATTCCGCCAACTCTTCGTCAGACAGCACCGCGGCGATGAGCAATAGCGCGTCAGCCCCCGCGGCGCGCGCCTCGTAAACTTGATAAGGGTGAACGATAAAATCTTTGCGTAACAGCGGCGTATCGTCAAGATGTTCCCGAATTCGCGTCAAATACTCCAAACTTCCCTGAAAATACGGTTCATCGGTCAACACGCTGATAGCTGCCGCGCCGTTGGCGGCGTAAGTGGTCGCCAGACGCACCGGCTCGAAATCGGGACACAGCAGCCCTTTGCTGGGCGAAGCCCTCTTCACTTCCGCGATGAGCGCAACGCCCGGTGCGGCTTTCAATGCTGCCACGAAATCGCGCGGTCGCCGCGCGGTCACGGCGCGGTCTCGCATAAGGTCAAACGGCACTTCGCGCATTCGGCGCGGCAACTCTTCGCTACGTTTGTACTCAATAATCTCATCGAAGACTGTCATAATACTCCTAAGAATGGTGATTTGGATTATCCACCGCCAGCCCTTC
>CAZSIG010000917.1:0-1577 GCA_964606195.1 uncultured Anaerolineales bacterium | reverse complement strand
ATTATGAAAGAAACTCCGCTGTACGACGCGTTCAGCACCGATTATGACCGTTTCGTCAATTGGGAAACGCGATTGGAATATGAAATGCCGTTCATCGCGAAACAGCTACAATGCGTGGAGGCGCGGCGCGTCCTGGATGTAGCTTGTGGCACGGGGCAGCACTCACTAGAATTGGCGCGGCGCGGCTACGAAGTGACCGGCACGGACATCAGCGTGAAAATGGTCGACCAGGCGCGCGCCAACACCGCGCAGGTTGGAGGAGATACCCGTTTCCTCGTCGCGGGCTTCGGGGAACTGGAGAGAACGGTCGGGCACGGTTACGACGCGCTGCTTTGTCTGGGCAACAGCCTGCCGCACATTCTGACCGCGCCCGATTTGAAGGCGGCGCTACGCGACTTCGCGGCGGTGCTGCGTCCCGGCGGACTGCTGTTCATTCAAAATCGTAACTTCGACGCGGTGATGCGCGACCGAACTCGCTGGATGGCACCGCAGGCTCATCGCGAGGGCAACCGCGAGTGGTTGTTCGTCCGTTTTTACGATTTCAATCCCGATGGCACGATAAATTTCAATATCCTCACGCTGCGACGCGGTGATGCAGAGGATTGGTCACAACAAGCCGAAGCGACAAGATTGCGCCCCTTACTATACGCCGAGCTACGCGACGCGGTGACAACCAACGGTTTTGGTGATATAAATTGCTACGGTGATATGCGGGGCGCGGCGTTTGTCTCGAAAGAGAGCGGAAATCTGATTTTGAGTGCGCGCAGACGCGATAGCAACAATTTCTATTCGCATAACAGAATGCGCGAAGTGAAAACGCCTATCATTCCGGGGGTGAGCCACATCGTGGGGGGAGTGCATATAGCCGGGGCACAGGCGACCTATCGCATCGCGGAGTTGCGCAGAGCGGGAATCACTCATATTTTGAAATTATATCCATTCGCGCCCTACTGGCCCAACGATTTTACGGTGCTGGATAATGCTCTGCCCGATGGGGAGTTCGTGCCGCGAGAGCGATTGCACCGCGGCGTGAGTTTCATTCAAGAGAAAATCGACGCGGGACAGCAGGTGGTAGTGGTGTGCGGTGGGGGTATCAGCCGCTCCTCAACATTCGTGCTGGCTTATCTGCTGGAGCGCGGTTATGACCTGCGCGATGCGTGGAAGCTGGTGCGCCAAAAACATTCGCGCGCCATGCCCGCGCCGCAGATGTGGAAATCACTGCTGGCGCATTACAAGCTCCCATACACATTTAGAGACGTGGTGAGTTGGTGGTATTAGTGAATAGCGGTCAGCAATGGCAAGTAGGGGCAAACCTATGTGTTTGCCCTTATGTCTCCTCGTGTTCTCTGCACTCTTTGCAAATATAGGGCGGTATTACCCAAGTACCCGTCGCCTTAAACCGCGTCATTGCGAAAGCCCGATCTATGTAGTTGCCCTTATGTCCACAAGTAGAGTTATGATATGAGAATTTTAGCCGTTATTTCGGGTGCCTATGGCGAGCGACATGTGAAAAACATTCGCGCTCATGCCCCTGACGATTGGATAATCGAGACCTGGCGCGCCCCCGCGGTACTGCC
>CAZSIG010000916.1:0-1578 GCA_964606195.1 uncultured Anaerolineales bacterium | reverse complement strand
GCGGCGCGCTGGGCATCCGCTGCTGTCCACTCCCCGCGCGCCAGCAACATCGCTATTTCCTCGCGCCGCGTCTCGTAAGCCGCTTTCAGGCGCGCATATCTGCCGATGTCCTCCTCCCCGCTTTCGTACCGCGTCCGCAGTTCTTCCAATGTCTGTGGGATGCCGGTCAGCGCGGCAGCCGCTAATTGTTCGCGTACGGTTGGGTTATCGGTCATTTTGTCCTCCTTCTTTTCCAGACCCGAAGGGTTTCGGAAAACCCTTCGGGTCTTGATTCACCCAGCCATTGTAGCACGCAAAGACAACCGCGAGCAAATTCTCGCGCCCGCGTTATCCAAACCTGACAGGTTTCGGAAAACCTGTCAGGTCTCCCCTGCAAGAAAACTCGCGTTCCCATTCCCTTTTAATTTACGTCAACTTGGAGTATAATTTCTATTAAATTCACCGAAGCAAGGAGACACTAGATGAAAGCACTAATTTTTGACGAGAAGCTGAGATTAGCTACCGATTATCCCCAGCCCGCGCCGCCATCCGGCGAGTCACTCGTGCGCGTCACGTTAGCCGGCATTTGCAACACAGATATAGAGATCGCGCGCGGTTATATGGGGTATCGGGGAATATTGGGACATGAATTCGTTGGGGTAGTGGAGGAAAGCGACGACGAATCGCTCATCGGGCAACGCGTCGTCGGTGAGATAAACGCGCATTGTGGCGAATGTGCCTACTGTCGGCGCGGCATGACGACACACTGCCCCCACCGCACGACGTTGGGCATCGCCGGACGCGACGGCGCGCTGGCGGAATACCTCACCCTGCCAACGCGTAACCTGCACCGCGTCCCCGATAATATCCCCGACGAAGTCGCGGCCTTCACCGAACCGCTCGCCGCCGCGTGCGAGATATTGGAACAAATCCAGATATGCCCCACCGACCGCGTGATTGTGTTAGGTGATGGCAAACTAGGCTTATTAGTCGCGCAGGTGGTCAGCCTCACCGGTTGCGATCTGACTACGATTGGACATCATAGAGATAAATTGGATATTTTGGAGAGACGCGGAATCGACACTCAAATTGGGAGTGTCGCCGATATGCCGCGTGAAGTGGACATCGTGATAGAGTGTACGGGCAACGCGAGTGGTTTCGTCGCGGCACGGCGTATGCTGCGCCCGCGCGGGACGCTCGTACTGAAAAGCACCTATCACGGCACACCGGAGGTAGATTTGAGCAGCGTTGTCGTGGACGAAATCACCTTGATCGGTTCGCGGTGTGGGCCATTTGCGCCCGCGTTGCGGCTGCTGTCTCGTGATCTGGTAGATGTACAATCGCTTATCACCGCGACGTATGGCATAGATGATGCACTCGCCGCGTTTGAGCACGCGCAAACGAAGGGAACGTTGAAGATACTCATAGCAATTTGAGAATGAACAAAAAACTTGCATAACTCAACGTTTGATTTGACATTACCTATGTTATATGATAAACTCTTCAGAATTCTTGGTTTCGAAACATGATGGAAACTCGCGATACTCTATAAGCAAAGTATGCTTTTTTCAAGGTGTCACTAAGGTTAAATATTGTCAG
>CAZSIG010000915.1:0-1578 GCA_964606195.1 uncultured Anaerolineales bacterium | reverse complement strand
TAAGCTATTTATTCGCGCGAATCTGTCTAAGCGCACCCATAAAGGGTGCGCCTACACTGTAGCCGCAGGCTTTACGCCTGCGCTGACCGCGCCAAGTGAGTAAGATATTTGACTCGCGAGCCTTAGCATCATGCACCGCGCAGCATCTCCTCCACCACTTTTCGCCCGAAAATGATCGCGTAGTTCATGCCGCGATCTTCGGGATATACCTGCGCCATGCAACTGAGCCAGAGATTATCGATGGGAGTCGCGAACGGCGGTTTGATTTGTGAATAATGTAACCCAATCACCGGCTGCGTATACCGCGCGCGCCATGCCCACACTCGCTGCACCCAATCGCGGTTGAATCCCTCAAACATTTTTCGCAGATGTGGCAGATACGCCTCTAATAATTCTTCAGCCGTCATTTCATAATAAGGATCGTCAACGTCCAGATAGCGCGAGATATACGCCAAATGCGCGCCGCCGTATGTCTCAGGTCGCTGCATGTTGGTATGCTCGATGACTCCCGTAAAGGGAATGGTGGGATCACCGATGTTCAGCCAATAGGTATCGGACAAACTGCGATCCAGGTTCATTATCAGGCAAACGTTCGCCAGATATTTTATCTGTGCCAACCGCGCGCGATAATCATCCGGCAAATTTGGGGCTATGTGCAAGAATATTTGAGGCGCGGTGGTCACCAGCACGCGGTCGAAGGCGCGAAACTCCCCATCGACGACAACGCCCGTCGCCGCGCCGTTCTCAATGCGAATCTCCTTTACCGCCGAGCTTAGTTTTATCTCCACTCCATTTTCGCGCAGGTTATTCTCCCACGCCTCCATCGCCTGGCCAAAGCCACCGCGCAGGTATCCCAAGCGTTCCTCCTGCGCTTTACCCCGCGAACTGCCGCGCAGTTTCAGCTTATTCCAGATCCAAACCGCCGCGACTTCATCGCAATATTTCCCGAACTTGCTGCGTAGTAAAGGTTGCCAAAACCCCTCGTACGCACTCTTGCCCACTTTGTCGATCAGCCATTCCTGCGCGGTAATACTCTCCAATTCATGCCAATCCTTGATAAACCGCGTGGTCAGATAAAGCAAGCCCAACCTGATGCGATCGATGAAACTCACGTGGGTGAACTTGAGCAGGTCGAGGGGCGTGCTCAGACGATAAATTTGGTTGGCGTAGAAACTGTTAGAAGTCGGCAGCCATTCTAGTTCATCGCCGAACCCCATGCGCTCCACCAGTTGCGCCGACGCGGTATCGCTGGTGAACAGATGGTGATAAAACTTCTCCAGATAGACACCGTCAACCTTGAATGATCCTGCCAAGCCGCCCAAGCTGTCATCTTGCTCATAGATCGTACATTCAACGCCGCGCCGAATCAGTTCATCCGCCGCGCTCATTCCGGTCATACCCCCACCGATAATCGCTACTTTCATTAGATTAAATTTTCCTCCAAATATTACCAAAGTCGCGTAATTATACTCTACTCCGCGCCGCTTCACAAACGCAATTGAAAGCCGCGCCGCTTGCTCTCTCGCGAATTTCGTGATAGAATGACGAAACTGCGAACGAGGTGCGACGCACTTAACA
>CAZSIG010000914.1:0-1579 GCA_964606195.1 uncultured Anaerolineales bacterium | reverse complement strand
TACAAAAGTTCCCATCACTTTGAAAGTGATGGGAACTTTTTTACACTACCCCAAAGCGCGCCGCGGCTCAGTCGCGCTCCTTACCCACTAAAAATCCGTTGCCAGCGCCGCCCGCGCCACAACCTCGCGATATTTCGCCACCACGCATTTTCGCGGCGCGATTTAACCTCATTCATGTGCCCTGCGACTTCGCCGCCAATATACGCCTCCATAAAGCGAAGTGTCGGCTCACGTTTTCGCGCTATCTCGCGGTGCAGTTTGCGTAACGCGACGAAACGAAACGGTGAATACATTTCCAGCTCGCGTATATAGCCACGGCTGTGCAGGTGTGTGACTGGCGCGACTGCATCTAAAACTAACACGACCGCGCTACGGTGCATCACCTCCTTAAATGGCTCCAGCCCGGACGCGTCGAAGCAATCTAACCCTTCGAGGACGCGCGCCCCGTAGCGAAACAGACGCGCGGTCAGCCCGTCCAGGTTCCACCGCCGCGCCGTCTGCGTGAAGATAGTCTGCGCGCCGTTACGTAAGTCGGTCCCTAAATCCTGTAAATCGTCCGCGAGCTGCACGAACGTGCCCCAGCCGAAGATGAACTCCGCCTGCGGCGCGGTCAAATCGCCCGCGACGAGGTAGCCGTCCGCCAGCACCGACGCGCCTCCTTTCTCGAAGCTGATGCCGAGCACATCCATCTCGTAGGGCGACGCGGCGTGGCGCAGTTGCCGCAGGCTCTTGACCTGCGCCCGGTGTATCGCCAACATACTCGCGTACACCCGCGGATACGCGGCGCGGTCGTATTGTTGCTCTATCATGCCAATCAGCTCACAGATGGCGCGTTCGCGGTCGTTGATGGGGGTGACGCACTCTCCTCGCAGACGACGAGCGAAACGGGTGTTGAACGCGGCTTTGGTCTCCGCCGATAGCGCGGGGTCGTCGAGGTAGTTATCGGAGTAGGGATAGAGCAGGCTGTATGCCAGCACCGCGGGCGTGACTTGCAACGGCACGCCAAGCAATCGTTGCAAACCATTCATCGTCCAGGCGTTACGGCTTGCCTGAAAGATGTCCATACCGCTGAGTGCGGGATCGAACCGCCGCGCCGCTTGCACGAACTTCACGCCCGCTTCGGGGAAACCACCGTGCAACAACGCATCGAGGTGCTGCTCCTCAAAGTCGAGCGCAGTGCCGGCGAAGTCTCGAAACGCGCTGATGCCTCGTTTCTCGGCTGAGGCGCGTTCTGCCATAGTGTATGGCGGTTGTTCTATCTCCGCGCCAGCCATATCCATAAATCGCCGCAGATGCGCCTCGCGCTCTCGTTGTTCGTGCCGCGCATAGATACGTTTCAACAACGTCGGGTCTCGGTCGCTCTCCCACCAGAGCGCGGTGAATTTTTGGGTCAAATCGTGTATCATCTGGGCGAATTGGGTGTCATCGGTCATGTCGTGTGAAATACCTCCTCTGATTTATCTCCTCTATAATCACAATGTGTAATTATATTTCAGATATATCATAGCTGACAAACGCCGCGCTGCTCACCCACATTGACAAAACCCCTGCTTTAGTCTATCATACCCCCATGTTAAAG
>CAZSIG010000913.1:0-1585 GCA_964606195.1 uncultured Anaerolineales bacterium | reverse complement strand
AGTGGTTAAATTATTGTATTACTTTTCCCTATCACTTACTTCTTTGCCACTACTTGCCGTTGTTACTTCAAGATATAGTATGTGCCCTTTTTCGCGCCGATTTTCAGCAGGATGCCGCGCTCGACCATGTCTACCAGATCGAGCCGCGCCGTCTCATTGCTGATGTTGGGGTGCAGCTCGCGGTATTCGCGATTGGTGATGCTGCCATGCTCTTGCAGATATTGCAATGCCTTCGCCTGCCGCTCGTGCAGGTTGCCCGCCCAGGTCGCGACAGAGGGGAGTTCCGGCTCTTGCGCGGCGGCGCGGTCGCGATTGTTATAGAGCACCACCGTGAACATGTAGGGCGTGGCTTTGAACTGCGGCGGTCTATGTCCCATCTGCACCATTTCCTCGATCATGCGATCTATCCCCAACCCCAATTCCTCAATGTATGCCCACTGAAACAACCCCTGCACCAGGCGCGGGTTGCGCGAAAAATGCTCCTCGACGATGTTGTCTATCGTGATGTAGCCGGGCAATCCACCGGGGCTGTGTACTTCCAAGCGATCGTCGAACATGCGAATCTCTATGCGGCGCCCTTTGATTTTATAATCGCGATGACACATGGCGTTGATGATCGCCTCGCGCACGGCAAATGGGGGATATTCCGGCTTTTCGTGCCGCGTCAATCCCCGCACGACCGCCTCTTTTCGCATCTCGCTCCACACGGTGCGCCAAGCATCTTCAATGACGCGAACGGCGGGGCCATTGAACTCCTCGCGGCGGCTGTAGCCGGGCAGCCCGCCGGGACCACGCGGCGTCGTACCCATGAAACGCACGAAAACAATGCCGCTTTGGGATAGGTAGTATTTGGGGTTCGCGCCGAAGAGCAACATTCCCGTCACGGTCAATTCCCCACTGCGCGTCATGGCGCCGATATTCTGCAACAATTCGGAGTGAGATACGTCGAGCGGCTGCTGCACGCGTTCCTCTACCTTGCTGATATATTCCGCCAAAATGCGCTCATCCACGTCTGTGATCGATGTCCCCGCGAGCGGTTCTTCCTCGTAGTTGACGCTATCTTTGGTCGCCGCGAGTTGTTGCTCCGCCGCGCCGCGTAGTGTGCGGTTTTGCTCCCCGACGCGAATCAGCACGCGCCCATCTTTGTGGCGGTGTAATTCGTGCCCCCGTGCGATGTTGACGGTGATGATCGTCCCGCGCCGCGTCTCCTGCTGCTGCCAATCGGTCGGAATCGGTGGCACGCATAACCCTTGTGCCATCAGCAGCACTGATTCGACATCTTCGGGCAACGCGCCACCATTGACCTTGCCCGAAGCCTCTACACCGAGCAAGATCGTCCCGCCGTCAGTGTTGGCGAAGGCGATGAGCGTCTCCGCCAATTTCTCCGCGTCGGGTTGCGCCATAAATTCTATTTGCTGTCCCTGCCCGCGTTCGAGCAAGGTTTTTAGAGTTGGGTTCATTAGATGTAATCCGTAAAACGTGATGCGTAAAACGTGAAGCGAATTAGTGGTTAAACGGTAAACGATAGTCCGGGCGAGACTTCCGAAGTTTTCCGAAACTTCGGAAGTCTGAACGCTATCTGCTT
>CAZSIG010000912.1:0-1589 GCA_964606195.1 uncultured Anaerolineales bacterium | reverse complement strand
TCCACGCTCGAGGCGTTGTCTATGTAGTTACTCTCTCGCGCGTCTACCCGCCCGAAATCGGTCACGCGGACATCTTTCTCCTCGAGCATCGCCTTAACATGCCCCCCCTCTTTGTCCGCCTGTGCCAGGTCCTCGGTCGGGTTGAAGAACACCAACGCGGACTTATCCTCGAACCGCGAGATCTCCTCACCGCCAGCAGCCAGCGCCAGCAACGTCGCGGTATCCATCGCCGACATCCCCGAGAACCTGCCCAGCGTGTAGGTGCGGGCGAAGAAGTGGTCGTGGTCGCCGTCGTACATCAATTCATAGGGCAGCGCGGCGTTCTGCTCCGACGGCGCGATGATTAGCCCGTCCGGCTGCACCCAACCCAAAATGTCACTGCTGGCGTCGGGCATGATCTCATACACCGCCCCGCCCGCCGCGTATAGCGAACGGCGCAACTCATTCTGCGCGTCCGCGGTCGACCACATGAAGAAAGTGTGGATTAGCATATCCATGTGATTGATTATGGTGGTGATGTGGCGGTCCAGCGCGGGTTCGGTGAGGACGAGCGGCACGCCGCGCGCCGCGGCGTAGGTCGCCGCGGAGAACGCACTCTGCACGTCGGTCAGGTAGTCAGTCGTGATGATGTCACTGAGAACGACATCAGTATTTAAGCGCATCTTCAGGCACATTCGACGATACGCAGCGCGAGTTTGCGGCTGCATCTTATCCTTGTCGCCCAGGGTCTTCACTAAAGGAAGCAAGGACTGCGACTTCTCGCGGTAAAAACGGATTATCTCCTGCGGTTTGTCATTTTCCGCGCCCTTCACCGCTTCGGTAAACGCCTCGTCGAAGTACTCCATGCTGAAATCGCGGTCCTCAGCCGCCTCCGCTAACGCGGTAGTCCATGCTTCGGGAATGCCCGTTTCGGGATCCTCCGCGTCGGTGAGCAGCGTATCCACCAACCGCTGTCCATAGAGACGCATCGCGATATCGCGAGATAGTTCGTAGGGACCGTATTCACTGAGTTCCTCGAACTCGCCCTTTTGCAAACCCTCGAACTCATCCAGAGTTACTTGCATCTCTGTGATACTCTCGCCCTTTTTGCCAATGAGGATAAAGCGCGTGTGGCGGTCGGAGACGCTTTTCAGATAATGCTTCTCCCGAGGGGTCAGCCGGCTGCCCAACGGCAGCAGCGGCGCGGTGAGGTATTTCGCCAGCGGCGCCGCGCTCGCGGCGGTGATCATCAGGGCGTCGCTGCGCCCCATCAGATCAGAGTCGAACTCGACCTCGCGCGGGATGCAGACCACCTCGGACACCTTGCGATCCTTGATCCCGATGATGTCATCCTCAATAACTTGCCTGATTTCCAAGACGCTGTCTACTACATCGTGGATTTTCAGCATATTCACGATCTCATTGACCTCGTTCTGGTCGCGCGCGTTGAGCCGCATCTCCAGCTTCAACTTCTTTTGATAGGCGCGCGCCTTGAGGACATATTCTCCATCCGTCGTGAAGATATGTATCGCGGTGTTCTTCCCGCGCATGTACCAGATGAGCGAGAGGAGCTTGCTTAATTCCGCCAGCGGGCGTACCTCGCCGATGAT
>CAZSIG010000911.1:0-1592 GCA_964606195.1 uncultured Anaerolineales bacterium | reverse complement strand
GCCGCAGAACTCCAACATTCGATTGAGCAGCGTATCGAGCGCGGCGTTCTGGCAGTTCAGCCACAGCACCCCCGCGGGGAAGCGCCAGCCCTGCCGCTGCGCCACCTCCATCGCCAGCGCGCTCTTGCCGATGCCGCCCGCGCCCCACAGCACGACCGGCTTCGCCTCGCGCAAGCCCCGCGCCGCCGCCCGCATCTCCGCCGTCCGCCCCACGAAAATGGGATTGGTGGGTACGCCGTACAGCAAGCTGGTTATCGCCGCGTAGCCGCCCGGCGTGCGCCGCGCCAACTCCTCGTGTGTCCGCGCGAACGCCCGCCGTGCCTGTCGCAGTCGCGCAATCTCCCCCGCCTCCGTCACGCCCCCCAAGCCGCCGAGCGCGTGTTCCAACTGCGCCATCTCGGCGCGCCGCGCCCGCATCTCCGCCCGTAAGTCCGCCGTCTCCGCGGGGAGCGGCTGCGCGGGGTCGAACAGGCGGTAATCGTCCGCCGGGCGTCCGTACAGCGCGGGGACGAACCACTGCCTGCCGTAACTCGCGGGGATAATCTGCTTACGCGCCTCGCCCACCGCCGTAATCACCGGCTTCCCCGCCGCGAGCGAGAGGGCGAATTGGCGAATGAAGAGGAGCGCGGCGTCGACGCGCATACTCACCTGCATCCCAATCGCCAGCGGCACGCCCGCCCGCACCAGCGCGGGCGCGGTGGCGGACCAGATACCACCCTCACCCCAGCCCTCTCCCCGAAGGGGAGAGGGAGTCTGCTCCCCTCTCCCTTTCAGGGAGTACCCATTCGGGTAGGCTTCGCGCAGGGGTTGGGGGTGAGGGTGGATTTGCGCCGACTGGCACGCGCCCAGCAGCACCAGCCGCACCGACGTATTTCGCAGCGCGGCGCCCAGCACCGCCGCCTTGACGGGCGCTTTGCCGCCGTATTCGTCCTCGAACCAGAGCAAGCCGCCCTCCGCGGCGTCGTAGCTCCCGTGCCCGTAGAAGACGAGGGCGTGATAGCCGCCGTTCGTCACCGCCTCCACCAGTGTATTGTAGGTTGGCGGGCGCAGTTCGTCCACGATGACCGCGCCGACTTCGTCCATAGTACGTAAACCGCGCCGCAACTCACGCCGCGCCTCGTGCGGCAGAATCGGCGGGGCGTCCAGCGGCTCGGAGAGGACGAGGAGCACGCGCAGCGGCAGTTCCCCCTGCGCGGGCGTCGGCGGAATCGCCCCTTCGGGATAACGGCTCAGGGCGATAGAGGTATCCGCGACGAGGAAATGTCCTTCGTAATAAAGCAGTTCCCACGGCAGCGCGGCGAGGGCGTCACAACCCGCGCCGAAATGCAGTTCCAGCGGGAGCGCGGCGCGTTCCGCAAGCGCCTGCGCCAGCACGATGCCGAAGCCCTCGCGTATCGGCGCGGCGGCGGTCAGCGCGTCCGCCAGCGCCGCGCCGACGGTCTCATGTAATTTGTCCAAATTTCCCAATGGCTGAAGCGCGGCGCGAGTCGCCGCGTCCGCCTCCTCTAGGTCAAATCCTGGCTCCAGGGCGCGGCTAATCGCCGTCCAGGTCGCCGCGTCGTAGGGCGGGGTGAAATCGCCGGTGTAGTTGC
>CAZSIG010000910.1:0-1595 GCA_964606195.1 uncultured Anaerolineales bacterium | reverse complement strand
CGTAAGGTAGTTTGATCATAGTACGTATTCTCCTTTATCAGTAGCCAGTAGCCGGGGGGCAGAAGCTAGAGTTGCCAAATCTCCCGCAGGTTCGGGACCAAGAAATATGAGTAAGCGCGGTTATGGCACAAGAGTGGGGTATGGGGGTAGAAAGATCAAACCTGCGGGAGGCTTTTGCCAATCTCCATCTCTATCTCCTCACTCTAGCTCCTCCCGTATTTCCCACTCCTGCCCGTCCACTACCAAAATCACCGCGCCGCGCACCTCGGTATTCGCCGTGACGCGCGTCCAGCGGTCATCTTGCTGATACTGGCGTACTTGTGCCGCGCCCTCCGTCAACTTACGCGTCCGCGCCGCCGCGTTGTCGTCTTCCGCCTTTAGATACTTGAACTCGATAATCCACGAGTAGGGCACGTCGCGAAAGCGCGGGTCGGGCGCCAGCACTACGTCCGCGTAGCCGCGCTGCAGCTCTAGCTCCGAGAACGGGATGTATAATTCGCTCCAGGACAGGAAGCTGAGGAACAACAGCTTGATGCCGCGTTCGTCGAAGCGAATGAGGTCGCGCGTGGAGATGATCTTGAGGACGTGTTCCCAGAGATAGCTCCACAGCGGACGCAGTTCGCCGTCGTACGCCAACTGCGCAATACACGCCTGTAACTCCCGCACCGGCACGGTCAAATCGGCGCGTTGGCGCACCACGCGGGCGAAGTATTCCCAATACAACCGCGCAATGGCGTAGTTGGGAATGCCAAAGATGTATTGGCCCCGCTGCCACTCCTTCAACGTCACCAAGCCGAGATAGAACAATAGGGACACGAGATGCTCCGCCGCGCCTAAGTCAGTCAAACTGAACCGCGAGATGAGCGGCGCGGCGATCTCCCCCTCCGTAACCAACTGCTGCAACTGCGAGAAGTCGCTGTCGGCGCGATCGTCGAGGCGTACCAACATCTGCAACTTGCCGTAGTCGGTGCGCACGTTCATGTCCAGAATATCACGGGGATAGCGGCCGGTGCGAGAGAGATGCTCCAAAAAGTAGAGCACCATGTCGGTATTGAAGACGCGGGCGGTCGCGTCAGAGTGGAACAGGTAGCCGTTGTAGTATTCGCTCAAATCAGCCAGTAGTTTATCCGCGTCGACCATGAACGCGGGGTCGCGCGCCAGTTGCGCGATGAGGTGTTGTACCTCTGCCAGCGTGAGCCCCAGCGCCTCATTCAGGCTATACTCCAGCGTGACGTTCTGGGTGATGTTGAAGCCGCTGGTGAGGTCATCCAGCATCAGGGGCGAGACGCCGGTCATAAAGAGCCGCTGCACCACACCGCCGCCGTATTGGGTGTATTCCTTGACGACCTTGTAAAAGGTGCGCACGAAGCCCGTCCCGCGCACGATGGTCAGGTAATCGTGTTCCTGCCGCGCCGCGATCAGTTCGTTGGCGAAGTTGTCGTATTCGTCGATGAGGAGATAAACGCGGTGCTCTGTGGCTTTAAGCGCCAGTAGAACTTCCTCCAAGATACTTTCCAATCCGACCGCTTCTTCCACCGCGGTTAATAGCTCGGCGTGATTGGGAATATACTCCTGGTAGTAGACTACGAAGGCGC
>CAZSIG010000909.1:0-1597 GCA_964606195.1 uncultured Anaerolineales bacterium | reverse complement strand
AGACGATACGGGTTATGACAGAGATAGATGCGCTTATCCCCGCGTGGCCGGTGGAGTGACTGCGAAATCTCGTCGTGGTATTGGAAGGGAGAGCATAAATGGCTGAAGGAACAATACAACAAATAAATTCAAGAGCAGAACCCGCGGCAATTGTCATCTTTGGCGCGTCGGGTGACCTGACGCGGCGCAAACTGGTGCCCGCGTTACATAGTCTCTCATGTGAGGGGTTGTTACCTGCGGATTGTCACATCATTGGCGTGGCGCGCACCGACCTATCTGACGAAGAGTTTCGCGACCGTATCTATGAAGGCGTCGTAGAGTACGCGCGCCTGAAACCGGGGATATGTGAACTATGGAGCAATTTTAAGGACCGCGTTTCCTATCTGGCAGGTGATTATACCGAGCCGGATACTTACAACCGCTTGATAGCGCGATTGACACAGTTCGACGCGGAAAAGGGGACGCGGGGCAATCGGCTTTTTCATCTGGCTATGCCCCCCGCGCTCTATTCGCGCATTATCGAACAATTGGGGCAAGCGGGGCTAAACCGCAGCGCGGGGTGGACGCGTATCATCATCGAAAAGCCTTTTGGGCGCGATTTGGCTAGCGCGCGTCAGCTTAACGAGCAAATTCACGCGGTTTTCGATGAAAGTCAAGTCTATCGCATTGACCACTATCTCGGCAAAGAGACCGTCCAAAATATCTTGACCTTTCGGCTCGCCAATGCCATATTCGAGCCATTGTGGAACCGCAATTATATATGTCACACGCAAATTACCATCGCGGAGAGCGTCGGCGTGGGACACCGCGCGGGCTATTATGACAGTGCGAGCGGTGGCGTGATGCGGGATATGTTTCAAAATCACATGATGCAGCTTCTCACGCTCGTCGCGATGGAACCCCCCGCGGCGTTCACCGCGAAGGCATTGCGCGATGAGAAGGTCAAAGTGCTTCAGGCGATACGACCCATTCGCGTGGCAAACGGCGTGTGGGGGCAATATCGCGAATATCGCGATGAGCCGGGCGTCGTGAATGATTCCATGACGCCAACTTACGTCGCGTTAAAGCTGTACATCGATAATTGGCGCTGGCAGGGCGTGCCGTTTTATGTGCGCACGGGCAAGAGTCTCGAGCGTAAGAAAACGGAGATCGTCTTGCAGTTCAAGCAGGTGCCGCATTTGCTCTTTCCCGAAAACGCGGATTTGCTACCGAACAGTCTTTCCATCTGCATTCAGCCCGATGAGGGAATACATCTGAAATTCGGCACCAAGATTCCCGGCGCGGGGATGCGCACCGCGCCGGTTGATATGGAGTTTCACTACAGCGACCATTTCAGCGAGCGCGGTCTGCCGGAGGCTTACGAGCGATTATTGTTGGATACGCTACAAGGCGACGCCGCGCTATTCACTCGTAGCGATGAAATAGAACTAGCTTGGGGACTGATTGATCCCATACTGAAAGCTGAGATCAAGCCGGTTTTCTACGCGACCGGCAGCGAAGGACCTGCTGCCGCGAACGCGCTGCTCGCCGAGGCGGGGCATGAATGGATTTCGGGGTGTATTCATAAGCGCGACGATATGTGTGAGGTTAATTTGTA
>CAZSIG010000908.1:0-1601 GCA_964606195.1 uncultured Anaerolineales bacterium | reverse complement strand
CCTATGACTTTTAATGAACACTTATGATTGTTTATGACAAGCATAAAAAAAATCTTTCAAGATAAGCTCCGCGTCCCCTGCGCTCTCTGCGGTTAGTTATAGTGCGGTTTTGCGTAAGTCCTGCGACTATGAATGATGCGACAGCGAGCCAGAAAATGTCTGCGTAGGGCGGCTGCGCGAAGCCTACCCGTAGGGGTATTCTTAGCCGCCGTTCTATATCATCGGTAAAAACGGCAGGTAGGGAAACCTGCCCTACCCCGCAAATCCGCGTAGAGCAAAGTTACTCGTATCGCACTAGTTCAGACAGCTCTTTACGCTTCGTCCCGCGCGGTTCCTTATTCGGATAACCCAACGGCGTGAAGGCGAGCGGCTCCATATCGTCCGCCAAGCCCAACACCTCGCGGGCTGCCTGCGGGTCGAAATTGGCGATCCAGCAAGTGCCAAGTCCCAAATTCGTAGCCGCCAAAATCAGATGATCCATCGCGATGGTCGCATCGACGTCCGCGTAGTTCTTACCATCGCGGCGTGACCATGCCTGATTCGGTACCGCGCAGATCGCAATAACCACCGGCGCTTGCACGAACCACTCCTTGTCGTAAATCCTTTTCAGTTTATCCTCTTTGCCTGCGGTGCGAATCACGATGATTTGAAACGGCTGTTTATTGACCGCAGTCGGCGCGAGACGCGCCGCTTCCAAAACCTGCTGCAACTTCTCCTCTTCCACCGCGTCCGTTTTATAACCGCGCACGCTGTATCTCTTTTTAATCACTTCTTGATATTCCATTACATCTCTCCTTCTTTATTTGCTCTTTACGCATCACGTTTTACGTTTCACGTTTCACTTAGCATACATTCCATTGGGATCCAATTCCTCGCGTATCAACCGCAATTCATCTTCCGTTGGCTCAGGAGTAACCTCCAAATTCGCCGCGACGCGAAGTTCCCAGCCAACCTCCGCCTGTAAGCTATCGACGGTTTCGCCGGAATGAACGCTCGCCAGATACATCTCGCCCGTCTGCGCGTCGAAACTGAAAATCGCCTTGTCGGTGATTACCGTTTTCGGCCCCGCACCGGGAATACCTAACTTGGCGCGTTCTCCGTGTCCGTTCAGATGTCCCACACTGGTTAGAAAGTGCAACTCCTCCACGAACGAGCGTTTCGCCAGACGCATAATTATGAATATCTCGCGGGCGTTTATCGCGATCTCGCACGCGCCGCCGCTGCCGGGTAGCCGCACTTTGGGTTGAGCGTAATCACCGATCACTGTGGTGTTCAAGTTGCCATAGCGATCAATCTGCGCCCCGCCGAGCAGCGCGACATCTACCAAACCGCCTTGCAAATACAACATGAACAGATCCGCCATCGAGCAGACGGAAGTCGCGCCGCTGACTAACGTTGGATCACCAATAGATAGCGGCAACCGCGCCGGGTGCGAACCGAAGACTCCCGATTCGTAGACCAACTCCATATTCGGCGCGACGGTGCGCCGCGCCAGATTACAAGCAATATTGGGCAATCCTACTCCCACAAAGACGACGCGTTTCCCCACAAGTGCCCGCGCCGCCGATACTATCATCATCTCTGCTGGAGAATATTCCATA
>CAZSIG010000907.1:0-1604 GCA_964606195.1 uncultured Anaerolineales bacterium | reverse complement strand
TAACGATTTGACCGCGTCACTGGACGCACAACTGCGCAAACAGCGCGTCTTCGACTTGACGCTAAATCTATTGCGAGACCAGGCGCGGCGCGGTCCCTTCATTCTGGTTTTTGAAGATGTCCACTGGATAGACAGCATCTCGTTGGAGTTGTTGAATTATGTCGCCCGCAATATTGCCGACTATTCCATCTTATTGGTCGCGATTTATCGCCCTACTATCGAATTGGGGGAGTGGGAACGCTATGATTATCATCATCTAATCGAGTTAGTAGATCTGCCCGCCGCTGATGCGGTGGAATTGGTACGTTATAAATTAGGGGGAGGAGAGGTACCGGATGTCCTCCGCGAGCGCATTCTGCGCGGTGAGGAGCGAGTTAATCCCTTCTTCGTCGAGGAGATGGTCAATACGCTAATTGATACCGGTTATCTGGCGCCGCGCCCTGATGACATAGGCTATATTCCCATAGGAGACTGGACGAGCATAGAACTCCCTGATACGGTGCAGTCGTTGGTGATGAGTCGTATAGATCGTTTGGGGGAGCCAAGTAAGCTGACGATTAAGGTCGCGGCGGTATTGGGGCGCGTCTTCAAATACGCGATCTTATACGCGGTTTATCCGGTGGAGATCAGTTCCGAACAACTGCACAAGAACCTGGAAGCTCTAAGCGATCTCGATTTGACCCCGCTCGACCGCCCGGCGCCCGATTGGGAGTATATCTTCAAGCATGTCACTACACAAGAAGTGGCTTATGAGAGTTTACTCTATTCCCAGCGGCGCGACTTGCATTATAGAGTCGGTGCATATTTTGAGTATGCCTATCACGACAATCTGGAAGAACAATATGAGACTCTGGCGCGTCATTACTCCGCAAGCGGCAACGCGGAGAAAGGGTTCACATACTTAGTCAAAGCTGGAGATAAAGCCAAGAACCAGTTCGCTAATGCTGAAGCGATCGATTACTACACGCGAGCGTTGGACACGAATATTTCGGAAGAGACTAAAATTTATGTTGATGAAGCCCTAGGAGATGTATATCGGCTGATTGGGCAATACGCGAAAGCCGCGCAGCGGTATCAGCATACTATTGAGTTAGGCATGACCGACGCGGCACACTCGGCAGAGCTAAATCGTAAGACAGCCGAAACCTACCGCCTGCGCGGGCATTTCGATCAAGCATTGCAATATTTAGAACTAGCACGGAAGCAACTGACTGCCGAACTATCACGTGATGAAACCAAAGAAAACATCATTTGCGCTGCTATGTCGCGACTTTATAATAGCATGGCTTGGGTTTATCTGTCACGCGGGGAGCATAGCAAAGCCTTGCAGCATTGTAAAGATGGGTTAGACACCGCGAGTAAGTTCGCTGTTACCGAGGCTCCCCAAATCCTCGGCGCGATGATAGAATTGGAATTAACTATGGGGGTAGTGTACTGGCGCACAGGCGAATACGCGCAAGCCATTAAGTATCTGCAACAATGTGCCGATCGCCAAAAACAGACCGGCGATCTTCCGGGAATGGTACGTACCTATAATAATTTAGCGGGCGTTCACTGGAATCAGCAAGAATTTGACCGCGCTGAAGAATATATGAAAAGAAGTC
>CAZSIG010000906.1:0-1610 GCA_964606195.1 uncultured Anaerolineales bacterium | reverse complement strand
CAACTTGGACGTTGAATGAGACCTTTTTTTCCTTCGCGGGGGCGCGCATCATGTCGTACACCTCCTCTAACACCTCCGCGACGTTCACGTTTTCTATCTTATACTTGATTCTGCCCTCTTGGAGGCGCGCTAGCTCAAGTAAGTCACCTATCAACTCCAACTGTTCTACCGCGCGCCGCTCTGCCTTTTCGATGATTTCTCTTTGTCTCTCTTCGGGGACGTAACCCTCCAGAATGAGTTTCAAGTAGCTTTGAATGGCGGCTACAGGGGCGCGTATCTCGTGCGTGATTACCCAGATAAATTGTGACCGCACCTTATCGCGCTTTTCCAGTTCCGCTATTTTCTCCTTTAATTGAGCAATAGTTTCCGCGTCGGTATTCTCGTTTACCTGATTAGCTGATGTATCTGTCATAAACTAATTCTCCTTAAACTTAAGTGGAAGTCATCTTGGTGTTTCTTCGTGCCCTTTGTGGTTAAAAAACTAATCTCTTATATGCTTTTTCACCTGTCTAAGCAATTCCGTCGGTTCTATCGGCTTGGACAAGAGCGGAATGTCGCTAATATCCATATCTTCGGGCAACATCTTCTCATCTTTTCGCGTCACAATCGCTGAAATCATAATCAGCGGGATTTTGCTCAGCCGTGGGTCTTTTTGCATCTTTCTAGTTACATTTAGCCCATCCAGTACATAGGATATCATCAAATCCAACAGTACCAAATCGGGGTGTATCTGCCGCATCAATGCCAGCCCCGCGCTGGCGTTGTCCGCGGTGTGTACCTCGTAATTTTCAGATTCCAGTACCATGCGGACGAAATCCAAAAAGTCGGGGTCATCGTCAATCACTAGGATTTTATCTTTTGTAGACATAGTGCTCCTTCGTTCATTCAATGTTATCACATTATCGCGCGCCTCTTGCACGCGCCGCGTCACATCTTCAAGCGTCGTGTTGTCGAGAATCGCCGCGATGGCATTGCGCACATCGAGCATGACGAGGCGCAACCCGCACGTCTCTTCATCGCGGCACCCACAAGGTTCGTACGCGGTCTGACTGACGCAGCTAATCGGCGCGAGGGGCCCATCTATAACACGTATAATATCTCCCAGTATGATTTCGGACGGCGGCTTGGCGAGATAATACCCCCCGCCAACTCCCACTTTGCTTCTGAGCAACCCCGCGTTTTTCATCGTGTGTAGGATACGTTCCAGAAATTTGACCGGAATATCCTCTGCCTCCGCGATATCTTTGACGCGCACGATGGAAAAACCAGATGTCTGTGAGGCAAGATGAATCATAGCCCTGAGACTGTATTCGCCTCGTTTAGATAGTTTCATCGCGCTGTTACACCTCGTTAAAAAGTATACTATTCCTATAGGGATTATCAACAGTAATTATAGCACAGGGCGCGAGAAAAGTCAAATCGCTCTACGCGGGTTTATGGAGTAGGGCAGGTTTCCATACCTGCCGTTTTTGTTGGTGATATAGAACGGCGGCTAAGAATACCCCTACGGGTAGGCTTCGCGCAGCTGCCCTACGTGGACTGTTCAATGTTCTCCGCGACCTCTGCGCTCTCTGCGGTAAGTTACAGCGCGGTTAGGGTAAGATAATAGA
>CAZSIG010000905.1:0-1613 GCA_964606195.1 uncultured Anaerolineales bacterium | reverse complement strand
AAATATACGTCTCAAATAGCAAATAGCGAATCAACGAATCAACAAATCGGCAAATTAGCAAATCGCGTATTTTTTCGCGATTTGTCATTTGCCGATTTGCTATTTGCTATTTTGTCGGTTTCTCTCAGTCCCGCGCCGCGAAGATAAACTGCCTGAATACCATTGCGGCGATCATCATTGACGCGAGCGCGATACCCAGTTCGAATCTTCGTTCGGGGCGGAGCATATTCAGATACAATGGCAGCGGGGTCGCCGTCGCGGTCGGCGTAGATGTCGCGGTAGGAGTGGCGGATGGCGTCGCAGTTGCGGTCGGCGTCGCGGTGCTGGTGTTCGTAGGAGTCGCGGTCGCGGTCGCGGACGGTGTCGCAGTGCATGTGGAAGTTGCGGTTGGGGTACGCGTCGGTGTCGCGGTGGGCGAAGGTGATGATGTTGTTGTCGGCGTGGCAGTCATCGGGGGAATGGGCGTCATGGTCCGCGTTGGGGGCATGGGCGTGGCGGACGGCGGCGCGGTAGAGCGGCTTTCCATAGCCGCCGCTGTTCGTTCTGGAGTTGACGATAACGGCGCGGCTTGTATCGTCACCGGTTCGGCGGGCGCGCCGCCCTTGAACTGCGCGGCGTACTGCCGCGTTATGTCGAGATACAGATCGCCGTAGCTCTGGCTCGGCTCGATTTGCGATCCCTCCACCCACTCGTTGAATGAGCAGATGATAATCCAATCCGGATTGCTGTTAATCGCCGCGTTCCAGGTCTCGCGGTAGTAATCGCCGTTGCGGCGGGGGTAGCTGAAGGCGTTGCCACGCCCGGTGCGCGTGTCATCATAGCCCGGCATCACCGTCGCGACCCAATAGCGATAGCTGCCAACGGTCTTCGCGTATTTCCGCACTCGATTGCCCCATTTCCCCAAACTCCGCTCCGGCGCGGTCGGCGGGTTCCATGTGATAGAATACAGATGATGCCCGTCGAAAACCTCTTGGTAAGAGATGTCCACCCCTTCGGCGATCCAGATGGTGTCGTGATTAGGGTCAACTTGGGCGCGAATACTCGCCCATGCCGCCACTGCGGATTGCCCCGAGTCGCGAAAAACGTGCTGAATCGCCCAGAAGAATATCACCGGCTTGCCGTTGACGCGCAAAAACGCGGGGTGTGAGGCGTGAGTGTTGAGCAGGTAGCGCAGCCCATTTACCACGTCAGCCTGACTGTGATAAAAGGGTGAGCGCGTCTCGAAATCGACCGTTGCGCGAAAACCGCGCGCCGCGGCTTCGTTGAGCAGCACGCGAAAATTCGTCTCCGTCTGGTTGTTCTCAGTTTGGGGACCATACCATGATACTACGAAGGCATCGATCCCCGCGCCGCGTGCCTGGTCAACATGGCGAATAATCGCGTTGGGATCTCTGGAGACGTAAGGTTGCTGCGGGAAGTCGGGCACGCGCGCGGGTGTCCAGGTGTTCTCGTCGAACCAGGTGTAGTAGAACGCGAGGACGAGCGGCTCGCTTTGCGCGGAGGTGGAGGGAGTATAGTTCAGTATCAGTGAACAAGATAGCAAAATTATGGTGAATAAGTATCGCGGTTTCATTAACTAATTATAATTTACTGTTTGCTTCTTCTATGATATA
>CAZSIG010000904.1:0-1617 GCA_964606195.1 uncultured Anaerolineales bacterium | reverse complement strand
GGCTGCTCCACCACTACCGCGGGCGCGGTGTTCGTCGCCCGCGCCGCCGGCTTCTCCCCGCCGCCGAATACATCGCGCAGCAGCGTCGCCCCCAGTAACCCCAGCACCGCCACCGCCGCGATAATCGCCACCGTCGCCGCCGCCGCGAATAATTTGTTGCTGCTTGTAGGGGCAGACCTATGTGTCTGCCCTCCTCCAACAGCCCGGCGCGCCGGTTCCTTTCGCGATATTACCGCCGGCTCGCCCCCCTCCGGCGCGGCTACCGCCGCCTTCCCCCCGTCTACCGTCTGCCGACTACCATCTACCTCCGGCTCTCCCCCGTCTACCGTCTGCTGTCTACTGTCTACCCCTTCCCAATCGAACAGCACCCCATCGAACGAACGCATATACAGCACCGGCGTACCCCACTCCACCGTATTGTTCACCTTGCGGCTGACCATCTTGCGCGCCTCCGAGACGGCGGTATCGACCGGCATCCCGTAAGCGAGGGCGTGGTAGAAACCGCGCGCGAACTGAATCGCCGCCGTGTCCGAGATTTCGTGCTGCATCGCCAGCACCGCCGGGACGCCGCGCCGCACCAGAATCGCCGCCGTGCTGGAGAAGATGTCGCGCGTGCTGCCCCGCGCCCCGCTGCACGAGTTCAAGAACACCAGCCGCATCGAGTCGTGGTCGGCGAGCAGCCGCGCCAGGTGCGTGGCGTGCAGGCGGCGCGGCTCGCCCCGCTCGTCCGCCAGCTCGATGACGCCCTCATCGGCAGCGCGGTCGAACCCGCCATGCCCGATGAAGTGAAAGACGTGCCACGGCCCGCCCCACAACGCCTCCTGCAAATCGTCTCCCGTCTGCCCCGCCAGCCACACTAGCTCGACCAGCCCGCGCTCTCGCAACTGCTTGGTCGCCCGTTCCACGCGCTCCCGCTCACACTCCATCTTCAGCTTCGGCATCCCCTTGGGCGCAGCCACCATGCCCAGAATGCGCAGCGGCGGCTGGACCGTCAGCGGCGCAATCGGGCGCGGCAGGGCGATGTGGCGCACCAGCGGCGTGCTGCGCGATAGGCAAATGTACTCCGCCTCGCGGGGGTCATACATGAACTCCCACGGCAGCACCGCCAGCTCCGGCGTTTGAATGTTCAGCTTGAGCCGCAGTCCCTTGCCCGCCTGCGCGGCTTGCGTGCGGCATACGTCGTAGCGACTGCGCACCGCGCCGGTGAAGAGCGCGGCGAACAGCCCGCTGCCGAACTCGCGCACCTCCTGCTCCTCTGGCGTGAGCGTCTGCCGCCGCGCCCCGCCGGAACGCAGCAGGGCGATTTCCAGCTTGTCGAGGTAGCGCTCCAGCGCGATTTCATCGTAGGGGAAGCGCATCGTCTCGCGCGCCGCGCCCGCGCTCGACGCGGCGGTTACGGGGTATTCGCACCCCGCGCCCGCGCCGACGGCTATTTCAAAGTCGAGATATTCCAGACGTTTCTTTCGTTTTGGCATTAAATCGGTTACATAAATACTATACTAAACGCGCTCAGCGCGTTATTCTTGACGCGTAATCTATGATTGCTAGACGGTTTCGTGACAATAAGTGCTTATTTTTTGCCACTAATTTCACGAATTTTTTCTTTTTCGTGTTAAT
>CAZSIG010000903.1:0-1619 GCA_964606195.1 uncultured Anaerolineales bacterium | reverse complement strand
CGGGGGCTCAGCATGACACTTTGAGAAAGCCTTACACGGTTGTAAAGCAAGCTTTGCACTCCAGCAGGTCGAACAGGAGGGTCGAGATGAATAATTATAGAACGAGACAGATTGTGTGTTCGCGCCGCGCCCTTTTGAGCGCGGGGAGCAAAATGGTGATATTATCAACCTTTACGAGCATTTTCTCCGCGCTGGGATTTATATTCGCATGTAGTAAGTCGCCCGACGCGGCAGAAGATAGTTCGCAGTTAGCGAATCGAGAAGGAGTAGATATGAGCGAAAAAGTGATCAAAACAGAGACGGAGTGGCGCGAAATTCTCACGCCAGAGCAGTACCGCGTCCTACGCGAAAAGGGCACCGAGCGCGCCTTCACCGGCGAGTATTATGATTTCAAAGGTGAGGGGATTTACGTCTGCACGGCGTGCGGTAACGAACTATTCAGTTCCGAGACGAAATTCGAATCGGGCACCGGCTGGCCGAGCTACTGGGCGCCGATTTCGGAGCAGAGCATCGTGGAACACCGCGACTCCAGCTTGGGAATGGTTAGAACCGAAGTGGTTTGCTGGCGCTGCGGCTCGCATCTGGGCCATGTGTTCGAGGATGGCCCGCCGCCGACGGGGCTACGCTATTGTATCAATTCCGTCGCGTTGAAGTTCGTGCCGAAGGGTGAATAGGACGCGAGTAAATGAAGCATTCCCTAACTACCTGACAGTTTGCTGTCTCGCGCCGCGCCCCCCGTGAGTGAACTCACGGTTGCCATGAGAAACGCGCTGAAGCGCGTTATGTTCCGGTAGCCGCGCCGAGTTCACTCGGCGAACCGCGGCGCGGTCCGAAGTGGTAATTTGAAAGTGTCAGGTAGCTAGAACCATTCTAAAATAAGGAGACGAATAATGGAGAATAAAATCAAGATTGGGATTATTATTTGTGACCGTTATCGCCGGTGCGCGGGCGGAAAATGTTTTCGGTCAGCGCGCAATAGAGAGGGCGCGTTCAGTAGATACGCGGATAAAGAGATAGAGATAGTCGGATATACCACCTGCGACGGGTGCCCCGGCGGCAACGTCGAATACGCGGTGGGAGAAATGATTAGCAACGGCGCGGAGGTGGTGCATCTCGCGACGGGGTTGGTCGTAGGTTATCCACCGTGCCCGCACATCACCTATTTTCGCGATTTCATCGCGGCGCGGTACGGTCTGGAGGTGGTCTACGGGACTCACCCGATACCGCAAAAATATCTGGATATGCACAACAAGTTAGGGACCTGGAGCGATGCCAAATGGGAGGAAATCATCGCGCCGACGATGGCAGATGAGGCAACTCGTTTGGCTTACAACTAATTAACCACAAAGGACACCAAGAGCACCAAGCGTATTCTTGCTCAATGATGCCGCGTACGCGGTCAATAGGCCCTTGCTGTCTAACTGTTATGTTCGGTCTACGATGAGCGCACTTTAATTTCGCTCTAAGTCCCCGTCGCGGGGACGGCTGCGGCAAAAGCCGCGTCCCGTGCTCTAACGCCCCCGGGGGACGGGGGCAGAGAGCCATGTAGGGCGCAATCAAGTCGCTTTCATAGGATGTACATAATACTTAGGAATGGTGCGTAAATAACTTGTGCACTT
>CAZSIG010000902.1:0-1623 GCA_964606195.1 uncultured Anaerolineales bacterium | reverse complement strand
TGCTGAGCGTAGCGAAGCATCTAGTTTTCGCTATAATTGTTGCTTGTTGATTAGAGGGCATCAAATTAACGGGAAAACGAGACCCTTCGCGTAGTTTATACCCGCGCGGGGGCTCAGGGTGACATATAATGCACATTTAGGGAGAAATTCCGTGCTCTCCGTGCCTATGCGGTAAAACAATCATTTTCGCGTAGGCTCTATAACGATTCTCATGGAGAAAGGACATCGCGCGCGGCGCGGCTCATTCCTGTTCCAAACTCGCCAAGCCCTCGCGGAGAGCGTACAGTGCTGCCTGCGTGCGATTCGCCAAATGCAGCTTGGTGAGGATATTGCTAACGTATTTGGCGACGGTGCGCTCGTGGATATACATCTGCCGCGCGATTTCCTGATTGCTCAACCCTTGCGCGATGAATCGCAGCGTCTCCACCTCGCGCTCGGTGAGCGGGTCCGGCGTGGGGGGAAGCGGGGAGGGCTGTTGAAGCTCTTGCATTACCTTGCGCGCGATCGTGGGATGCAAAAATGCCTGACCTTCGGCGACCTCGTGAATGGCGCGGAGCAGTTGCGCGCGCGGGGTATCTTTCAATAAATATCCCAGCGCGCCCGCTTTAATCGCCGCGAATACCTGTTCGTCGTCGGCAAAGCTGGTTAATACCAAAATTCGCGCCGCGGGATTACTCGCGATGATTTCCTGAATAGCCGTCAAGCCATCTCGGCGGGGCATCAGCAAATCCATCAATATGACATCGGGCTGCAACCGCCGCGCTAGCATCGCTGCCTCCGCGCCATCCATTGCCTGCCCCACCAATTTCAAATCCGGCTGCGCCGCGATAACCGCCGCCAGCCCTTCGCGGACGACGGGGTGGTCGTCCGCGATAAGCACGCGAATAGATTTTGTGGTCATATTAACCTCACTATAACGGTCACGCGCGTCCCCGCGCCGGGCGCGGAGTTAATCTCCAGCGCGCCGTCTAGTTGCTCCGCGCGTTCCCTCATGCTAATCATTCCTAACCCCCCGGCGCGCACCGCATGGACATCAAAGCCACAGCCATTGTCCGCGACTTTCAAAATCACTCGCGCCTCCTCGCTGCGTAACCGCACGGTGACTATCGTGGCGCGGGCGTGTTTCAGGACATTGTTCAGCGCTTCTTGAGCAATCTGGTACAGGGCTTGTTCCACCGCCGCAGGCAGGGCAAGCGCGGCATCTGCCAACAATCGCGTCTCCACCCCGGCGCGCCCCTCTACGGCGGCTAACCGATGTTGCAGCGCGCCGCGCAATCCCAATTCATCCAGCTTGGACGGCCGCAACTGGTAGATAAAGAGGCGCATCTCCTTGACCGCCTGCCGCATCGTCGCGGTGAGGCGCGCCAGAGTATGTTCTACAGTATCTCGTTCACCTGCCGCCAACCGCGCCTGCTCCGTCTCGCTCAACATCAGCAGTCCATAAAGTGATTGGATGACCGAGTCGTGTAGATCGCGCGCCAGCCGCTGCCGCTCCGCGAATACCATGGTTTGCTGTGCCAACTGGCGTAAGCGGTCGCTCTTGACCGCGATGCCCACTTGGTCGGCGATGGCTGCCAGCAACGCGACTTCGTCCAGCGTGAAGGTGTGCCCTGCCGCGCGCAA
>CAZSIG010000901.1:0-1626 GCA_964606195.1 uncultured Anaerolineales bacterium | reverse complement strand
GTGCTGACCGCGCTGCAACCCGCGTTCGCCGACGCGGCAATCGCCAAACACGCACACAACGCGAAATACGACTACACCATCTTGACGCGGGCGGGATTGGAGATTGCGGGCTTGGGAGTGGATACGATGATTGCCGCGTGGGTGCTCGACCCCATAAGCCGCGCCTTGAGCTTGAAGGCGATGGCATTGGAGCGATTGGGGGTGGAGATGACGCCGATTTCCGAGTTAATCGGCAAGGGTAAAAATCAAATCACGATGGCGCAAGTGCCGCTGGAGGAAGCCGCGCCCTACGCCGCGGCGGATGCGGATATGACGCTGCGCCTGGCGCACCTGCTCGTGCCCGAACTGCGCGACCATGAGCAATATGACCTCTTTCGCGATATCGAGATGCCGCTGATTCCGATTATGGCGCGTATGGAGCAGCGCGGCGTCAAGTTGGACGTGGCTTATCTGAAAGAGATGTCGCGTGATTTGCAGGGCAGAATACGCGAGGTCGAACAGGAAATCTATGAGGAAGTCGGCTACGAGTTCAATATCAATTCCACGCAACAGTTGTCTGAGGCATTGTTCGATAAGTTGCAATTGCCCACGAAGGGATTGAAAAAGACGAAATCGGGGCACTACTCGACCGCGGCGGGGGTGCTGGAGCAACTCAAGGACGAGCACGTAGTCATCAAGATGATATTCCAACAGCGCGAGTTATCCAAATTGCTCTCGACCTACGTCGACGCGCTGCCGCAATTGGTCAATCCGCGCACGGGGCGCGTGCATACCTCGTACAATCAGACCGGCACCTCGACCGGGCGCGTCAGTTCAAGCGACCCGAATTTGCAGAATATCCCAATTCGCACGGAAGAAGGACGCAAGGTACGTAACGCCTTCGTCGCGCCCCCCGGCTGTGTGCTGCTGCGCTCCGATTATTCGCAAATCGAATTGCGCATTTTGGCGCATATCTCAGAGGACGCGGGGATGATTGAGGCGTTTAGCAACGGCGTCGATATTCACGCGGCGACCGCGGCGGCAACTTATAACGTGCCGCTAGATGAAATCACTTACGACCAGCGGCGCATCGCGAAGATTACCAACTTCGCGATTTCCTACGGCGTGAGCGCGTATGGCTTGGCGCGGCAAACCGATATGAATCAGAGCGAGGCGGCGGATTTCATCGAGGTGTACTTCGAGAAATATCCGGGCGTGAAGGAGTATATTGAGAATACGAAGAGTATCGCGCACGAGCGCGGTTATGTGGAAACATTGTGGGGACGGCGACGGTATTTTCCGAGCTTGAAGGTGGGCGGCGGCAACGCAGCGCGTGTCGGCGCGGCGGAACGCGCCGCGATAAACGCGCCGATTCAGGGGAGCGCGGCGGATATTCTCAAAATCGCGATGATTAACTTAGCTAAGGCGTTGCGCGCCGCGAATCTCCAGAGCGCGATGATTTTGCAGGTTCACGATGAGCTGATTTTGGAGGTGCCCGAAGAGGAGCTTGATGCGGCGCGGTCGCTGGTGAAAGAGACGATGGAGAGCGTGTGCGAACTGCGCGTGCCGCTGGTGGTGGATACGAAGACGGGACAGAATTGGGGGGAGATGGATTGAGGAGGTAGGGGGAGGTTAGGCTATGGAACA
>CAZSIG010000900.1:0-1627 GCA_964606195.1 uncultured Anaerolineales bacterium | reverse complement strand
CTTTAGTAAACTCCAGCTCAAAATGTCATGCTGAGCGTAGCGAAGCATCTCGTTTTCGCTATAATTGCTACCTGCTGATTAGCGAGCATAAAATTAACGGGGAAACGAGACCCTTCGCGTAGTTTATCCCCGCACGGGGGCTCAGGGTGACATATTATCCAAACCGCGCGACTTTGAGAAAGCTTTACGGATCTGACCTCTTGACTTCGGGTTGAGAATGAGGTAAAATATCTATCAATCGTTAGCAATTGTTTAATATTTCACGCGCATGACCGGGAATGATAAACCGAAGGATGGAATGTAAACTCAGCGATACGCGGAGGTGAGAAGAATTATGACTATGAATGTGGATGGTGCCATTCAAAATATTACTGTACCTTTTCCCATCTCGTTATTAATCGAGTTGGAACGGGATGTACCCAAAGAACAGCAGGGCAAATTTATTGTGCAAGCCACCGCGCACGAACTGCAGCGCAGCCGACTGGCGCGGGTGGTAAACAAACTGCGGCAGCGTCCGGCATGGGCGCTCGCCGACCATCCTGATTTAGCAACGCCAGAGGACGTAGACCACTATGTGCGGCAGATGCGGGAAGGCTGGATGCCGCGTAGTTGGGATGAGATAGTGGCAGAGGCACACGAGGAGATGCCCAATGACTGAATGGTTACTGGATTCCAACATCGTCATTTTGGCACTGCGGAGCACACCCATCGCCCTGGATTTATTAGCCCGCGCCGCACAGACGGACCGCGTTTTGTTCGTTTCGGTGGCGACGCGTACTGAAGTCTGTGCGGGTATGCACCCTCACGAGGAGGCGGATACCATTGAACTATTGGATACGCTCAGGAGTTTACCTGTCACTACCGCAATTGCTGACCGCGCCGGGCGATGGATTTACCAATACGCCCGGCGCGGTTTTCAACTCTCGTTCCCCGATGCCCTCATCGCGGCTACTGCGGCGATACATGATCTGACACTAATCACGACTAACCAGAAACATTTCCCAATGTTGGTAAACCGCGTCAAAGGGTTGGGGGACTTAGCAGAATAAGACCAGGGAGGAAAAATGGGCGAAATCAAATATCACGACTTTGACTTGAAGATTGAACCGCGGCAGGCGGACGGGCGCTACCGCGTCGTGGTGCAGAATTCACCGTTAGGACAAGCCTCTGGATACATGCACTTGTCCAAGACCATTGAGGAGCTGCGCGATATGGTGGACGAGGCGGAGCAGGAGGTGCGCGGGGTGAAGAAGGTGGAGCGGTCGCCGCACGGCGCGGTGCAGGGACCGACGGAGGAGTTGGGCGACCTGCTGTTTCGCGGGCTGTTCAGCGGCAACGTACGCGATACCTACGTCGGCAGCCTGGGGCGCGTTCAGGGGAAGCCGGACGTCGGCTTGCGGGTCAAGATTCACGTTGACCTATACGACCCCTCGCTCGCGGAGTTAGCCAGCCTGCCGTGGGAATTGCTCTACAAGCGCGAGACGCAAGATTTCCTGAACCTCTCGCTGCAAACGCCGATTGTGCGCTACCTGGACGTGTCGCAGCCCGCGGCGCCCTTAGCCCTGCAACTCCCGCTGCGCGTGCTGGTCTGCATGTCCAGCCCGACCGACTGCGCCAAACTAGAGTT
>CAZSIG010000899.1:0-1629 GCA_964606195.1 uncultured Anaerolineales bacterium | reverse complement strand
GCGCATAGCGAGATATGCGCGATCGACGGTGAGACGGGAACGCTCAGCTATCGCGGTATTGACATCGGTGAACTGGCCAAGCATTCCAGCTATGAAGAGACTGTCTATTTGCTCTGGCACGGTAAGCTTCCCACACAAACTGAATTGGCGGAGTTTCAGGCTAAACTGAAGGCGGAGCGAAACATAAATGGTAATATCTGGAATATAATTACCTCGTTGCCCGGACGACCACAGCCGATGGAGGCGCTGCGCACCGCGGTGTCGGCACTCTCATGTTTCGATCCTGATGTGGGCAACTTTGGTCACGAGGCGGGGATGAACAAGGCGATTCGCCTGACCACCAGATTGCCGATGATGGTCGCGTATATCCATCGACATTTGGCGGGATTAGATCAGGTACACGCCGATTTGGAGTTGAGCCACGCGGCTAATTTTCTATACATGCTACGCGGGCAGAAGCCGGAGCCGTGGGAAGAGCGCGCGATGGATATGGCGCTGATTTTGATGGCAGACCACGAGTTTAACGCCTCAACTTTCGCGTCGCGTGTGACCGCGTCGACGCTTTCGGATATGTATTCGGCGATTACGACCGCTATCGGCACGCTGAAGGGGCCGTTGCATGGCGGAGCCAACCAGCGCGTCATGGAGATGCTGTTGGAAATCGGGGATATAGAAAATGTGGAGGGGTATATCGATGCCGCGTTGGCAGCGAAGAAGCGCATCATGGGGTTCGGACATCGCGTATACAGACAAATTGCCGATCCGCGCTCGGCTTATCTGAAAGGCAAGTTATGGGAAGTGCGAACTACGCTGGGTGACGGGACGTTGTACAGCTTGGCTGAGACGGTGGCTGAGACAGTCGAACAGAAAAAGGGGTTGTATCCTAATGTGGACTTCTTCGCCGCGCCATTACTCTACTCCTTAAACCTGCCGATAAATCTGTTTACCCCAATCTTCGCGATCAGTCGTATCGCGGGGTGGACGGCGCACATCATGGAACAATACGAGAACAATCACCTGCTACGTCCATTGTCTCACTATACGGGGGCGCGCGATGTGGCTTACGTGCCTATAGAGCAACGCGGTTAGTGATTAGAAGCCCTCGCGGTATGGCGAGGGCTTTTTTGTTGAAATATTTGCGCGTGTCGCGCTTTGGTAGTACAATAAAAATATGCCTACCAATCTTCCCCCAGAATATTTCGATATAGAAAGAAGATACCGCGCGGCTGGTTCACCGCAGGAGAAGATCGCGTGCCTTGAGGAGATGCTCAGCATCATTCCGAAGCATAAAGGTACGGACAAATTGCGGGCGGACTATCGCAAAAGGCTGTCCAAATTAAAGTCGGCTTCGCAGTCCAAGAAAGGCGTCAGTAAACAGGTTTCGCCCTACCACATTGACAAAGAGGGCGCGGGGCAGGTGGTAATCGTCGGTCCCCCCAACGTCGGCAAATCCGCGTTGGTGGCAACACTGACGAACGCCGATCCTGAAGTGGCGAATTTCCCATACACTACCTGGGGACCGACGCCGGGGATGATGAAGTTCGAGGATATTCAGGTGCAGTTGATAGATACACCTCCATTAAGCAACGAGTACATCGAGCCAGAATTGCTCAACATGATTCGCCGCGC
>CAZSIG010000898.1:0-1637 GCA_964606195.1 uncultured Anaerolineales bacterium | reverse complement strand
TTAACTATCACTGTCGCTTACTCGAACCCCACGAAGTCGTCATCATCGCCGCGTATCAGATTGATATTATTTTTCAGTTGCTCTTGCGGATTCGCGGTTTTATAAAGTTGTAGCGCGTTATAGAACTCCGTATCGTAGTCACGCGTGCGCACAACTACCGGCATCGGCACCGCGTGCCCCATGATGATCGCCTGCTGTTTGGTATCCAAGCGCGCCAGCACCTCGCGGAGCGCGCCCGCGCCGGAGACCCCCGATAACACCGCCTTGATGTCGTTCTCGTCATCGAGCAAGCAAGTAACGCGCGTCCCGATCTGCGACATCACCTCCGGGTCGATCGCGCTGGGGCGTTGATCGACGATTAACAGCGTGACGTTGTATTTGCGCATCTCGCGCGCGATTGTGCCGAAGATCGTCTGCCGCGCGATTTGCGGGTCGAGGAACTTGTGCGCCTCCTCGATGACGATGACCAACTGCGGCGGTTCCTGGCTGGCGTCGCCCAATGCTTGTTCCATCCGTTTAACGTACATGCGGTGCAGCCGCCGCGTCAGATAATTCGCCACCAGAATGTACGCGGTCAGGTCGTTGCCGAATCTTCCAAATTCCAACACCACGTTCGTGCCGCGCTGGATAAACTCCAGTATCCGCTGTGCCGAATCCTCCGCCGCGTGGGGTTTTAGAAAGTCATAGCGGGCTAATCGTTCCAAACGGCGGCTCAGCGCGGCGAAACTCGCCTGATTGATGCGCCCGCCCTCAAAAAGCTCTTCGGTCTCCGCGCTATCAGCCTCCAGTAACTTCTGAATCCAGCTCTTGCCCCACACCTTACGCAACGTGTACGCGGTGCCGATCATCTGGTCGCTCAGGTCGAGCGTCGTGCGCAGCATCTCTATGTCCTCGGGCGTAATTTCATCTAAGCCCAGCGTGACCTCGTAGTCGACGCCCGCGCCGCGCCGCAGCGATGATTCTTTATCCAGCGTACATATCGCGACCTTCTGCGAGCCGAACAGTTGTCGCAAGCCTTTCACTTCGCGCCCGCTCTCATCGCGAACCGTCCAGCCATAATCGTTGTGCATGTCGAATATCAAACTGACCGCGGCTTCCTTCTTTATCATGCCGGACAGCAAAATCCGCACCAAAAACGACTTGCCCGTACCAGATTTCCCAAATACGCCGCTGGAACGCTCCGTCATTCGCCTTAGATTCAGATTAACTCGCGTATCTTCCATATCCAGCGGTTCACCGATGTAGAAATGCTCCGCGTCCTCTTCCCCAAACACCATATTGACATCTTCCTCCGATGCCTGATAGACTGTAGTGAAATGTCCGGGAATGGTTTTCACCGGTCTAGGCCCCTCTTCCTGCCGCGTTATATCTTTCTCCAACACCAGCATCGGCGCGATGTGAAATTTGCCGAATATCTGCGTGCCCACCAGCACATCCGCCATGAAGGGGTCGGTGATGTCGGGGGGATTTTTCTCGATGATGTCATTGGTGTTGTCCAATTCAACGTCGGTAATCATGCAGAAGAACCGCCGCTGCTGTCCCTCCGCGACGACGTAGCGCCCGACTGCCATATCCTCAATCGGCACCGCGTCGGCTAACTTCACATCTAAGCCTTTGGAGAGCGAGCCGCCGACGAT
>CAZSIG010000897.1:0-1641 GCA_964606195.1 uncultured Anaerolineales bacterium | reverse complement strand
CGCCGCCGCGTCCGCGTGGTCGGGCGCCACCCCCAAAACCTGCTCCAGCCGCTCCACCGCCGCGCCCCACTCCTCCGCGTCCATGAACTGCACCGCCTGCCCAAAATACGCGGCAGCCAGCAGCCCCTCCGGGTCCGCGTGCTCCGAGTCCAAGCTCTGAATCTCGGTGAAAGTAGTCACCACCGCCAGCCACTCCTCGTCTCGCGCCAGCTCGCGCGCCGCGGCGTACAGTTCCGCCAACTGCTCCTCCAGCGCGACATGCCGCCGCGCCTCCTCCAGCCAGACCTGCACATCCTTGTAATCGGGATTAACCGCCACCACCCGCTCAAAACATTCCAGCGCGGCGCGGTGCCGCCCCTCGTTATGCCGCGCAATCCCCTCAAAGTAATTGCGCGGCACGGCGGTGGCACGGCTGCGGCGCGGCTTTTGTCCCAAACCCGAAAGGTTTGCCAAATCTTTTGGGTTTACGTTGAACATCTCGCCATCGGGGGCGCGCATGAAGAGCACCGGCGTCGCCCATTCCATCGAGCCCGGCTCCGCGAGGCACACCGCCTTGCGCCCCTCCGCCACCGCGGCGTCGATCGGATCCCCCCGCGCCAGCAGCGGGTAGATCCGCTTCGTGAAGGCGATCGCGGCGCGGTCGGTGATGGGGAACTGCATGACGATCACCGCCAACATCCCTTTCATCACGAGCGCGGTCGCCACGCCGCTGAAGGGGTCGTGCTCCGCGCGCGTCGCGGCGCGCGCCGTGTCGCAGGCGTTCAGAAACACCAACCGCACCGTCGGGTTATCCGCCAGCAGCATCGCCAGATCCGCGCCGCGCAGTGGGCAGCTCTTGCCGAACTGGTCTTCCAACAGCAGCACTCCCTGCCCGGCGCGCTCGATGAACCCGCCGTGCCCCATGTAGTGCAGGACGTGAAACGGCGCGGTCGAGAGCTTATCCTGCAACTGCTCCGGCGTGGGGTGCTCCAAAAAGTGCAGTTCGATGTCCTTGCGCCCGCCCAGATTGCGCTCGATGAGGGCGCGTTCCTGTTCCAGATTCAGTTTAGTTTTATCGGTCGGGCTGGACATACAGACCAACACGCACAGCGGCAGTTGCAACGGGAGTGGCGTCGCGGGCTGCGGCACATCCAGATACCGCACCACCGGCGTTTGCCGCGAGAGGTTCAGGAAATCCTGCGTCTCCCGTTTGTACAGCAGTTCCCAAGGCAGGCTGGCTAACTCCGCGAGGCTGGCGTCGTACAGGTCAACGTGGATCTTGACGCGCAGCCCGCTGTGCGGTCCCCTGACCTTCGCCAGCGCGCCGATGTAGGTATCGCGCACGCTGCCGCCGAAGAGGCTGGTGAACAGCAGGTCGCCCAGCCTCGCTATCGGCCCCTGCACCGCCGCGCCGCGGCTGCGCTCCACCCGCACGATGCCGCGCACCTCCTGCTCCGCCTCCTCGATCATCTCGCGCAGTTCTTCAATGGTTTTGGGCAGTTTCATGTAGCCGTAGGCTTGTCCCACCGGCGAACGCTGCACCACGACGCGGTAGCGCCCGTCCGCCCCGCGCGGCTCGATTTTCAAGTCAAAGTCGTGATATTTGATTTGTGCCATTTATTTCCCTCCGTCAACAGAAACCGTGAGTGAACTCACGGCTGC
>CAZSIG010000896.1:0-1651 GCA_964606195.1 uncultured Anaerolineales bacterium | reverse complement strand
TAGGTGATTTCATTCATTCTTTATAAGCTTTCGTTCTCGATAATCATCATAATCGGGAACTAAGCGGTTATACTCGTGAGACATCAACAAAGAAGATACCATGAAATCGGCAGAGGCGCGATTGCAAGCTACTGGAATATTCCAAACCACCGCGATACGCAGGAGTGCTCTCACATCCGTATCATGCGACAGTGCTTCGAGAGGATCCCAGAAAAATATCATGAAATCGATCTCTCCCTGCGAAATCTTCGCGCCGATCTGTTGGTCTCCCCCCAGCGGTCCACTTTGGAGTTTGATGATCTCTATTCCCAACTCCTGCTCTAACACCCTACCGGTTGTCCCGGTCGCGTAAACCTCGTGCTCAGCGAGGATCGCTTTGTTGTATCTGACCCACTCCAACAAATCGGTTTTCTTGTTGTCGTGCGCGATTAGAGCTATTCTCTTTTGTTGTCCCATAGGCAATGATTTGACTCCCATTTAGTATCAACTCCTCAGTCCAATTTAATCACATTCGGTAGTTAACAGGACTTACGCAAATTCATAATAATTTTACCGCAGAGAGCGCGGAGAACGCGGAGTTTTCTCAAAAAATAATTTTGCTACCTGCATATGCGGGCACATGCTATCATTTAAGGTCATACTTTTCAGATGGCACAAATTACAGCAAAGACTCTGCACTCTCCGCGTGCTCGGCGGTAAAAATACACCGAAGTTGCGTAAGTCCTAGTTAAGTTATTATCATTTGTCGAAGCTCATCTTTGTCACGCGCCCGGCTTCATCGAACCGAATGTGTAGGGCGCGCCCGTCGATATGTTCGGGGTGCCACTCGGCACCCTGCTCGTGAATTGTGAATCCCTGTTGCACGAGGAAGGCGCGAATCATCGGCTGGTGTTCAATCGAATAAATACTGATTATCTGGCTGATAACGGTGGTGATACGAACAGGCTGTAACGGAAAGAGCGCGAGGGGTACATCGTACAGTAGAAAGAAACCCGCGCCGTCTTCATAGGGCCCGCGGTAGTAACAGTCAGCACCGCAGACTTCCACCGCAAGCTGTGCCAGCATATGTCCATCTGCACGGTCATTCAGATCGAATTCCTCATCGGTCAGTACATCAATGTAGTGCTCTTGTCCGTAGGCGCGCATTCGGCGAGCATCGCGAAGTAACCCCTCGTCCATGCCCTCCACCAATTCAGCGTTCGCCCACGCCCATAGCCAAGTCCCTGCGATGTCCGATTCGGAACCGAGTACCTGAATGGGATAGCTGCCTTTGTCTTCAAAGGTGACAATACCGTTGGGTACATCCACCTGCCAGCGACACTCGCCCAAATAATCGGATAGAGCAAGCTGCCGCGCAAACGATATGCCTACGTGCTGTGTGAAATGATCGATAAATGTACTCATGTTTTATCTCTTTTGTTAGCCTTCGATTTACGCGAGAGCAAGTAGTGGTTAAATGATAAGTAATAGTTAAGATGATCACTATTCAACCACTAAGGGCACAAAGAACACTAAGCCCAATCTTACTCCGGATGATAGCTTTTGACCGCGTATGAGTATCACTGACAAGAAAAAATCTTAGTGCTCTTGGTGCGCTTAGTGGTTAAATTATCGTATCACTTTTCCCTATCACTTACGCCTTTACCACTAC
>CAZSIG010000895.1:0-1652 GCA_964606195.1 uncultured Anaerolineales bacterium | reverse complement strand
TCGCTCTCATCGGCGAGCCGATTATAGAAGCCGCCCGCGCGCCCGACGGTACACCATGAACTGGTATAAATCACCTTCGCCACGTCTGCAATCAGCACCGCTTCGAGTATATTGGTGATATGCCGCGCCGCGTCGTGCACGCGACGGTCGTAATTACGCGAGTTGGGCGGCGTGTAGCCCGCACAGTGAAACACCACATCACACCGCCGCATCACACCCGCGAGCGTCTTGCGGTCACTGACATCGCCCACCGCGATGCTGACCTCCAAATCGTCGAAGGCGCGCGTCGGCTTGTTCGTCTCGCGCCAGGCGAGGCAGTCATACCCCGCCGCGAGCGCGGCGCGAAGTACGTTGTTACCAACGAAATTGTCTGCGCCCAAGACTACCGCTCTAGTCACTTCTAATCTCCAATTTCTAATTTCCGACAAATCGCGCCCCACTCGGCGACACTCAAGCTCTCGGCGCGGCGCGTGGGGGCGATGTTCGCGCTCTCCAGCGCGGCGGTTATCACCTCATTCGGCAAATCCAGCCCGTGCGCCAGCGAGTTGCGTAATTGCTTACGCTTCTGTCCAAATCCGGCGCGCACTATCTCGAAAAACCGCGCCGCGTTCACGTCGGGCAGCGCGGGCTGGGAATAGGCATCGATACGCAAGACCGCGGAATCGACCTGCGGTGATGGATAGAACGCCCCCGCCTTGACGCGAAACAGAATACGCGGCGCGCCGTAAAACTGCACACTAACTGCCAGAATGCTCATCTCTCCCGGCGCGGCGACTATCCGCTCCGCTACCTCGCGCTGCATGGTCACGACGATGATTTCGGGACGGGGTTCCGCCTCGAGGAAATGCCGCAGTATCGCGGAGGTGATATAGTAAGGCAGGTTGGCGACGAGTTTATAATGCGTGAGATGTGCAGCGTGAGGTGTGAAATTCAGCGCGTCGTCGTGAATAATCTCTACGTTGGCATAGGGCGCGAGGATTTCCTCTAGTGGCGCGATTAGCTCCGCGTCTTTTTCTATAGCGATGACGCGGGCGGCACGCTCTGCCAGCCACCGCGTCATAGTGCCTAATCCCGCGCCGACCTCGACTACGGTGTCGTTCGCGGTGATGTCCGCCGCGTCAACTATGCGCTGTAGGATTTTATCGTCCAGCAGGAAATTCTGGCCCAAGCCCTTGCGCGGGCGAATGTGATACTTATGTAGTAGTTCTTTGGGAGTTAATGCCATTCGCTTTCAATACGTTACAAATGATAATTTCATCACAAAGAGTCGGCTCTTTGGAAATTCGCGGGGTCAGCTTAACACTCGGTTTATTTTTTGCCACTAACACTACAACGAGATTTCGTAACCGCGGCACTTTAGAAATGTCATTCTGAGGAGCGCAGCGACGAAGAATCTCGTTCCAGAAAGTAATAGTCCGTCGGAAACCGAGATTCTTCGCTCCCGCTGGTCGCTCAGAATGACATCCTGGCGCGAAGCCTCGTTGTAGTACTAATTGACGCGAATAAGTGAAAAACTCGCGTTGCGCACCCCGTGAGTGAACTCACGGTTGCTATGAGCAACGCGCTGAAGCGCGTTATGCCGAACATGCTTCAGCATGTTTCCGGTAGCCGCGCCGAGTTCACTCGGCAAGCAGCGGCGCGGGTCGAAGGGG
>CAZSIG010000894.1:0-1659 GCA_964606195.1 uncultured Anaerolineales bacterium | reverse complement strand
ACGTCAACTCCGTCGAGGTTGCCGTCGCTCGCTGAATCTCCTCCAACGCGTCGACGGTGTCTTGGGCGAGCTTCGTGCTGGTGTTCACCTCGTCCCTAACCGCTTCCACCGCGCCAATCGCTTCGTTCACCGCCTCCTGCATACGGCTAATCAATTCCGCGATATCGCGCGTCGCCGCCTTAGCATCCTCGGATAGTTTTCGCACCTGGTCTGCCACCACCGCGAAACCTCGCCCATGCTCTCCTGCGCGCGCCGCTTCTACCGCGGCGTTCAGCGCGAGCATATCGGTCTTGTCCGCGATTTCGTCAATCGTCTCCACGATGCGTCCAATCTCACGTGAACGGTCGTTCATCTCCCTGATGCGCGCCGTCGTCTCCGCGGTACGCTGCTGTACAGAGGATATACCCGCGCTGGTCTGCGTCACTATTTCCACTCCGCTGAACGCGGTCTGCTTCACCTTATCTCCCGCTCCGGAAACAGAGCCTGCTAGGTCATGCACATCAGCGATGAACTCCGCTACTTCGAGCATCAAGGCGGAGGTATCCTGCACCGATTCAGCCTGCTCTTGCGCGCCGCGCGCAATTCCATCGGCAGCTCGCGCAATCTGCTCCGAATTCCCAGTAGCATCAGTCACGCCTTGTGTCTGTTCAGAGGTACCCTGAGCTACCTGTTGGATAATCTGCGCGATTTGAGCGGCTGCGCTGTTAGTCTGCTCCGCGCTGGAGTTGAGTTGCTCGCTGGCGGCAGCGACGCGCGCCGCGCTCTTCTGCACCTGCATGATTAACTGCCGCAAACTCTCAACGCGTTTTTGCTCCTTGCGTAACATATCGCGCAGTTGACCAATCATTTGATTGAAGGAGTTCGCCAGTATGCCTGTCTCATCCTTAGTTTCAACATCAGCTCTGATTTCCAGATTACCCTTTGTGACCGCGCGCGCGACTTCGGTGATTCTGACTATCGGATTGGCGAGTGAACTCGCAGTTCGGAGCGATACGCCAACCACTATTATAACCGCGATAACCGCGATTATCAACATCGCGTTACGCAGGTTATAGACCGCCGCGAACGCCTCGGCGCGGTCAATCTCCGCGATGATGGCCCAATTCAACCCCTTGATTTGTAGCGGAGCGTACGCGGATACGACCTTTTCACCGCGATAGTCGTCGATTATACCGGTGCCGCTCTTTCCCGCCAACGCGGCGCGAGAAGCGGCTGTATCCACACCATTTTGTTCGACTGTGCCCGCGAAGGAGGCTTTGACGGAGTGTGTAGTAGGATTGTGGTACGAATCAGACCGCATCCGCTTGTTCGGTCCCACCAGATAAGTTTCGCCAGTATTCCCCATTCCCGTCCGTTCTTGCATGACCGCGTTGATATCTTCGGCAAGGAATTGCGCGGCTACAACTAACTCGACGTGTTGACCGGCTTTTTCCTCATGGACGAGCGGTTGGGCTACGAACGCCACGGGGATGCCATCGCCAGGGACATAAGGGGCGAAGTCCGCGATACCAAATTCCTTAGTTTCTAAAACCTGCCTGACTAAACCTCCCAAATTAGAATTGCTATAGAGACCAGTGAGTATATTAGTATGATAATCTTCCTCGTGAAGCACAGTGTAGAGTATGAAACCATCAGGATTGATTAAAAACAGGTCGCGGT
>CAZSIG010000893.1:0-1659 GCA_964606195.1 uncultured Anaerolineales bacterium | reverse complement strand
CTGATTAAACCGCGCTCATTTGTATTCATACGCGGTCATAAAAAAATCAAAAATCCGTTCCATCCGCTTAATTCGCTCACTTTACTGTCTTTTTTCAGCTAAAAATCATCATCTTCATCATACTTTTTCAGCGGCATATTTATCTCTATCACTATGCCCGCGCCATCTTCGCGATTGTAAGCGTGGCACGTACCGCGTGCTTCCCATACCAACGACGCGACCATAGACAAGCCCAAACCCATGCCGGGCACCTGTCCGGTGAAGCGTTTTTCCACTTGATAATAAGGTATCCAGATGCGCGCCAATTGGTCGGAAGAGAGAGAAGTACCATCATCGCGAATTTGCAGGCGCACCCCTTCGGGCACGCGAGATAACACAATCTCTAACTTAGGCGATTGCTGAGGATGGAATTTCTTCGCGTTCTCAAAAAGTTCCCATAAAATCAATTCTACCGCTTGCGCGGAGAGTGGCAAACAGGCGGTATCGCGGTCTTCAATTCCATCGTAAATCACTTCCACTTCTTCTATTTCCAAGCTGTTCTTTATTTCCTCGACGATTTCGGGGATGGCAGCAAGCGCGCAACGCGCAAAGCCGACTTGAGCCATGTCTAAAGCCTGCATATACTGGAAAATATCCTGAATCACCTCTTGAAGTCGCACCGCGCCGTTATGCGCCGCGGTCAGATAGTTATCCTGCTCCTCTTCTGAAAGTGGTACATCCTTGCGCTCCAGCAGATTCAAGAAGCCCAGTAACAAGTTAAGTGGAGTTCTGATCTTGTGGCTGACCAGCGAATGAAATGTCCACATAGACCGCTGTTCAAGAACTTTGGAAGTGACATCGCGCAGTCGAATTAAATACCTTTCGTCCTCTTGAAAGAACATTTCCATAACATCAACTTGCAACCACAGAGGAGGGGTATTCTCCTCTTCGCTTCGCACCAAATAACATGGGTCCTTCGCGGTTGCACAGGTACTATCCTCTCCCGCGGGCCAGTTCATCCAGGATTCGCGGGGTTCACAACGATAACTCCTCTCAGCTAGGTCTAAAAACTTTACAAGGTCAGCCTCTTCTTCATCTTGTGGCATACCAAGATATAATCGAGCGCGCGGGTTGGCATAGAGCACATCATCTTCATTATTTATGATTAGATAACCGCTATCAGCCTGTGCCACTACCCACTCAAACTTAGCCCTTTCCGCGAGCAGGCGTCGGTAACGGTTAAGGCGGATCACCGTCTTCACGCGGGCGCGCAGCTCGATACTATCGAATGGCTTAGTGATGAAGTCATCCGCGCCAGCCTCTATCCCCTCCAGACGCGACTGCCGGTCATGCAACGCGGTGACCATGATGATAGGCACTTCGCCCAGGCGCGGGTCGGCGCGCAGTTTGCGGCATACCTCAAAGCCATCCATGCCCGGCATCATCACATCCAACAATATCAAATCAGGAGTAGTTTCCTGTGCTTTCTCTATCGCCTCCACACCATTAGCGGCAAAAATCAGATTATACCCTTGAGAGCTGAGTAACGCGTCAAAAGCCTCGCGAATGAGTCTTTCATCATCTACAATCAGAACAGTACTTTTTTGTTTCATTTCTAGTTCTCCAATTAGCTTTCAGCCATTAGTCTTTGATTAAACTAAGGGTCGCGAATTAAATAAC
>CAZSIG010000892.1:0-1662 GCA_964606195.1 uncultured Anaerolineales bacterium | reverse complement strand
CAGGAGGTACAAATATGAGCATAGATTTTTCTAAAATATTGCAGCGAGCATGGGAAATCACCTGGCGCTACAAGTTTCTGTGGATCTTCGGCTTCTTCGCGGGCGCGGGGGGCGGTTTTGGCGGCAACAGCGGTAGCAGCGGCGGCAATGGTGGTTACGGTGGCGGCTATAACGGCGGATTCTCCGAATTCCCCGCGATAGGGGTAGTATTGATTCTATTTGTGATCCTAATCGTACTCGTCATCGCGTTGGTATTCGCTATCATGTCCATCATCTCGCGCGGCGCACTCGTCGGCGGCGTCCGCCAGGCGGAAGAAGAGGGCGAGACCAAGCTAAAAGACGCGTGGAAAGTGGGACTTTCCAAGTTCTGGTCACTGCTGGGAATCAGCTTCTTAACTGCGCTGCCGGTGATTGTGGTGGGAATCATCCTGCTGGTCGTAATAGGCGGACTGTACGCGACGATGGGCATTGGTGGAGTAGAAGAACCCGCCGCGTATATTTTACCGGGCATAATTTTGGGATTGCCTTCATGTTGTCTTCTAGTAGTTGGCAGTATCATCTTGAGCCTGATCGCTCTTTACGCCGACCGCGCTTGTGTGTTGGAAGACAAAGGGTGGATCGATGCTTTCAAACGCGGTTGGGAAGTGTTGCGTAACAACATAGCCAACACAATACTCATTGGATTGATACTATTTGTGATCAATGCGCTCATCGGCGGCATCCTCGCGGTCTTGGGCTTCGGCATGATTTTGCCGGGAATACTGATGATCGCCTCCGAACGCGCGGTCGCCCCCGGAGTCGCGGCACTGTTCTGTCTGGGAATTCCGATCTTTTTCGTGGCAGTGGTCATCGGCTCCGCGCTGGAGACCTTTTCCTCCGCCGTGTGGACATTGGCATATCGCGATATAACTATGCCCGAAGCGGAACCGCCCGCGCCTGCCCCGCAGGCAGAGTTACCCTCACCACCAGACGTAGAACCCCCTGCCAAAGCCGCGGAGGCAGAACTACCTCCATCGACAGCAGACGCAGAGGAGGAAGTTGAAGAAGACGAGGAAGAATACACCGGACCGCCGGAGTAACAAGATTGATGAAAATAAAAGCCAGGTTTCTTTGAGAAACCTGGCTTTTTTTGAATCACGCGCCAAATCTTTATCACTAGGGCTTTCTCAAAGTCGCGCAGTATAGATAATATGTCACCCTGAACGCCGCGAAGGGTCTCGTTCTCCCGTCAATTTGGTTCATTTTGCTCAACAGATAATATAGGACTTACGCAACTTCGGTGTATTTTTTACCGCCGAGTGCACAGAGAGCGCAGAGTTTTTGATATAACTTTTGTCGTCTAAAAAATATGACTTTCAATGATCGGCTATGACCGCGTATGCGGGGGACAAAATTATTCCTTTGAGAAAACTCCGCGTCCTCCACGCTCTCTGCGGTGAAATTATTGTGAATTTGCGTAAGTTCTGTAATAGTTATCGCGAAAACGAGATGCTTCACTGCGTTCAGCATGACATCTTGTGCAGGATCATACTAGAGTTTTGCCCACGCGGTTTGTACTTTGAGAAAGCTCTAGCCCCTTACTGTCCAATTGTTATGTTCGGTCCACGATGAGCGCACTTTAATTTCGCTCTAAGCCCCCGTCGCGGGGGCGGCTGCGGCAAA
>CAZSIG010000891.1:0-1664 GCA_964606195.1 uncultured Anaerolineales bacterium | reverse complement strand
TTCATTCGGGGTATTCGGGGGACTTGACACGCGCCGCGTTTCGTGTTATAATTGTGAACGTTCACGGGAAAAGCAAGGGAGCATTCTGTGGAATTGAAACCTATCAACAAGAACCTCGCGGTTTGGCAAGGTATCCTCTACCGAGCTATATGCTGCGATCGTAGTTATTATCTTCACTCTTTCAGGCGGCTCATCGGAGGTGATGAGCCAGCATCTTCGGCTTGTCGTGATGACCGCGCAGCCGGTTATCACTCCACTTTAACATCCTCTTTTCCCAACTACCAACGAGAGGGGTATGAGACGTAAATGAATGAAACGATGAACGCGGTTACGGCGTTGGTATCTTTGGCTCGACCTACTTTTGACCTTGAGTTAGCGAACGAAGTCGCGGCGCAAGTGCGCGAGCAACTAACGCAAGCTGGTTTTACGCTGGTCGGACCGGAGAAGCTGATTACCGATATCGCGGAGACGCGTGAGGTGGCGCAGGAATTGGCACATAATCCCCCCGATTTGTTATTAGTGTTACAAGCTACTTTCGCCGATAGCACGATGGTAATGGAGTTGGCACAGCAAGTAGACGCGCCGCTGCTGATGTGGGCGGTGCCGGAAGAGCACACCGGCGGGCGCTTGCGCCTCAATTCGTTGTGCGGCATCAATCTGGGGGGACACGCCCTCACACGCGCGGGATTGCAGTACGATTACGTCTACGCCGCGCCCGCCGATCCCGCCGCGCTGGATAAGGTGCGCGTTTTGGCACAGGCAGGGCGAGTGCGCCGTTTATTACGCACCGCGCACGTCGGGCGAGTGGGCGAAAACCCCGACGGGTTTGATTCTTGTAAGCTGGATGAGGCAGCCCTGAGTGATTATTTCGGCTTGAAAATCGTGCAGCTCACACTGGACGAGATTTTCCACACGGTTAAAGCGACCGCGCCCGCGGAGATCGACGCTGTTTTGCGCGATTTGAGCGGTAAATTAGCGGGTTTGAACGATTTAGACCAAGAGGCACTGCGGCGTACGTTAGGAACTTACCTGACCTTGCGCCGTTTTGCACATGAGCGTGACCTAGCTGGCCTCGCGGTGCGCTGCTGGCCTGAATTCTTCACCGAATTGGGCTGCGCGGCGTGCGGTGCGATGTCGATGCTCAGCGATGAGCTGATTCCATGTAGTTGCGAGGCTGACATAAACGGCACGATTACGCAGTTGATGTTGCAGTGGCTCAGCGGCGCGCCGGCGTTCGGCAGCGATTTGGTCTCGGTCGACGTTAAAGAGGATATCGCGGTGCTGTGGCATTGTGGCTTGGCGCCGCTCGCGATGGCGGACGACGCGGTGCAGCCGCGCGGCACGATTCACTCGAATCGCCAGTTGCCGCTGTTGATGGAATTCACGTTGAAGCCGGGGCGCGTCACGCTGGCGCGATTGAGCGAGGCGAGCGGCGATTATCGGTTGGTCATCGGCAGCGGCGAGATATTGCGCGCCCCGATGAGTTTCTCCGGCACTTCCGGAGTGCTACGCTTCGACCGCCCGGTGAACGAGGTGTTAGACACAATCTTAGGCGCGGGTTTAGAACATCATATCTCTTTGACCTACGGTGAGCATATTCCCGCGTTGTTAGCATTGGCGCGAATATTGAAACTACCAGTTTTACGTTTGTAGGGCAGGTTTCC
>CAZSIG010000890.1:0-1666 GCA_964606195.1 uncultured Anaerolineales bacterium | reverse complement strand
ACTACATTGGGGGAGTCATTCCCGACCGCGACAGTCTATTGGTGCAAACCCCGCAGAACCTAAAAGCGGTTTTCAATATCGAGGCGCGCGTGGAAAGCGAAGTGACCCAAATCGACCGCGCGGCAAAGTCCGTCACGGTACATGATCTGAAAACCGGCTATAGCTACGAAGAATCGTATGATAAATTGGTGCTCTCCCCCGGCGCGTCACCCGTTGTGCCCCCGTTGCCGGGGCGCGATTTACCCGGCGTATTCTCCCTGCGCACCATCCCCGACATGGACGCGATAAAGGCGTTCATCGATGAGAAACAACCAAGTCGCGCGGTGGTCGTGGGGGGCGGCTTCATCGGAATCGAACTGGCTGAGAACCTACATCACCGCGACATTCAGGTTACTTTGGTGGAGATGATGAAACAGGTCATGGCACCATTGGATTTCGAGATGGCAGCGATGATTCATCATCATATTCAATTCGAGGGCGTAAATCTGGTGCTGGGTGACGGAATCAAAGCTATCGAGACCGCGCCAGAAGGCCAATTGAGCGTATCGCTACAAAGTGACCACCGCGTCGACGCGGACATGGTGATTCTAGCCATCGGCGTGCGTCCCGAACATCAACTGGCTAAAGACGCGGGGCTTACGTTGGGGGTACGCGGGACAATCGCCACGAACGCCCACATGCAGACATCCGACCCCGACATCTACGCCATCGGCGACGCGGCGCAGGTGAAGCATTTTATCACCGATGAGCCAACTAATGTACCACTGGCGGGACCAGCCAGCAAACAGGGACGGTTGGTCGCGGACCATCTCACCGGCAGACCGACGCGGTACAACGGCGTGCAGGGGACATCTATCGTCAAGGTTTTTGATCTGACCGTTGCTACTACGGGATTAAACGAGCGTCAGCTAAAGCAAGCGGAGTTGCCATATAAAAACGCGATTATACACGTCGCCAATCACGCGGGCTACTATCCCGGCGCCTCACCGATGGCACTAAAATTGATTTTCAATCCGAATGATGGTGAAATCTGGGGCGCGCAAGCGGTGGGGATGGATGGCGTGGACAAACGGATCGATGTGATCGCCACCGCGCTGCGTGCCGAAATGACAGTATTTGACCTAGAGGAACTAGAATTGGGCTACGCACCGCCCTACGGTTCCGCCCGCGACCCGGTCAACGTGGTGGGTTTCGTCGCGTCCAATATCCTGCGCGGTGACGTCAAGACGATAGATTGGCACGAGATAGCTACCTTAGACCTGCCGAATAGTTTTATCATAGATGTTCGCAATCCCGAGGAGTTGGCGTTGGGGGCAATTGGCGGCGCGGTCAATATTCCGCTGCCGCAGTTGCGCCGACGCCTCAACGAGATTCCACAAGATCGGCGCGTGGTAGTCTATTGTCAAGCGGGACAGCGCGCCTATTTCGCCTGCCGCATGTTGGAACAGCAGGGATACGACGCGGTCAATCTGACCGGGGGATATAAGACCTATTCCCACGCGGTCAGCCCGCAAACTAATCAGGATATTTTTGATTTGGATAGCTAACACTACAACGAAACTTCGCGATAGGATGTCATTCTGAGCGACCACCGGGAGCGAAGAATCTCGTTTCGGGAAGTAATAAGCCGGTGTAGCGCGAGATTCCTCGGCGCTGCGCTCCTCAG
>CAZSIG010000889.1:0-1668 GCA_964606195.1 uncultured Anaerolineales bacterium | reverse complement strand
CTTTCAGGGAGAGGGGCCGGGGGTGAGGGTGGTTCCTCGCGTACTTCCGAAACGGCGGTTAGGAAAAGTTGCCCTACGCGGCGTTTTCCTCCAGATGTACAAAATTGATACGCCCGAATCTGCCCCTCACCCTAACCCTGCGCGAAGCCTACCCGCATGGGTGCTCCCCTGTGGGGAGAGGATCCGGGGGCATATGCGTCAACTTAATTTTAGGGCGATGTAAATTTCAGGCGCGGCGATGCGTTATCAGCTCGATCCAAGCCCCCGTCTCGGGGGTGCCTAAGCCCACCGCATCGCCCTTCCTAAACGCCCCCGCGGACGGGGGCTTAGAGCGCAGGTACAGGCGCGGTCTGCGCTTAAGTTGACGCATATGGGGGCTGGAGGTGAGGGTGATTCATACCTCATACGGTATCTGCCTAAACGTAATATTACGCGCCTGCAACGTCTTGTCGCTCAGGCGGCAGCTTGTGCCGTAGATGATTTTCGCGCCGTCGTGCGGCGGCAGATGCGCCAACGTCGCGCGCGTCAGGGCGTTGCCGCCGCGCGGCGTCTTATCGCGCAGGATGCCGTTGTACAGCAGATAGACCGCGACGCCGTTATGCACTCCCAGCAGTGGCGAGTCGTCCGAAACCGTTTCCGCCAGCGGGGTATCGGTCGCGCTGAGGAAGACGTGCCGCGCCAGTTCCGCGAAGGCGACGTCGGCGCGAATTCTCCCCTCGGCGGTGAATAGCGGCGCGCCCAACCGATAGTAACGAAAGCCGCCGCCCAAGCCCGCCACCCATTCCTTTTTGCCTCGCTGCGCCTCGTAGCCGTCGACGGCGCGGCGCAGCCGTTCGGTGGTGATGGCGCGGCAGATTTCCGGCTCCATCTCCACCAAAATGAACCGCCGATTGCCGCCATCCTCTTGATTGAGTTGCAACACCGCGTGCCCCGTCGTGCCGCTCCCCGCGAAGGAATCTAGCACCAGCGAATCTTTGTCGGTGGCAAGTTGCAAAATTCGTTTGATTAGCCGCGTTGGTTTGGGAGTACTAAATCCGCCTTGAGGAAAAAGTGATAGAAATTCCCTAGTTGCCTCTTGTGTATGACCTACTTCGGAATAAGGCCATACTGAACGCGGTACGACTTTTTTCGCTACGGAGAGAAATTTCTTTAACCTTGGATATTTTGCTGTGCCTTTGACTCCCCAATATAGCAATCCTTCCTTCACATGTTCTTCATACCGCTCCCGTGAGTATGCCCAAACTGCTGTTGTTTTGGGCCATACTTCTTGTCCTGTGTTTGGATTGGGGATGGGATAGTATAAATTGGGTCTTTCTTCGTTCGATTTGTTGCAAGTATACGTTGCAGAATTCCAGGGACCTCGCGGGTCATTATCGGGGTTTTTATAGTAACTTTTTTGTCTTTCATTTCGTGGTAATCTATGCGGTTGCCATGCTTCCTTAAACTTCGCGTAGACCAATAAATACTCATGGTCGCTGCTAAACCATTTCGCGTCATTCGAAGGAGAAACTCTTTTTTGCCAGATAATACAATCTACCAAATTATGGGCTCCCCAAATGTCGTTCATAACATATTTGAGATTATGCAACTCGTTATCATCAATACTCACAAAGATCGCGCCATCCTCCCGCAGCAGCTCGCGGAGCAGCACCAGGCGCGGGTACATCA
>CAZSIG010000888.1:0-1674 GCA_964606195.1 uncultured Anaerolineales bacterium | reverse complement strand
GGGGCTGCTACCCGCTCGATAGGTTTTTCTTAGAGTAGCCGCAGGCTTTACGCCTGCGCCCACCGCACCCGTAAAGGGTGCGCCTACAGTGCTCAATTCGCGTCGGGTGCGATAAATACGCGATAATGAAAAAGTCCTAACCCGCTTGGTTGCGTAAGTTTCACTTCATCACAAAATAGCTCCGTGTTCTCCGCGCCTTTGTGGTTAGTTGTCTTTTTTCAGAGGAATCGAGTATAAAGAAATTAGTTTAGGAGGAAAGTAGATGAATATTTTGTTAGTTTACCCTGAGTTTCCGGACACGTTTTGGAGTTTCAAGCACGCGCTGCGCTTTATCCGTAAAAAGGCTTCATCTCCCCCATTGGGACTGATGACCGTCGCTGCGCTGCTGCCGCAAGATTGGGAGAAGAGGTTAGTCGATGTCAACGTGCGCGAACTCACCGCGCAGGATTTGGAATGGGCAGATTATCTGTTCATCAGCGCGATGGTTGTGCAGAGAAGCTCGGCACAGGAGATTATCGCGCGGAGTCAGGAAGTGGGAGTAAAGGTCGTCGCCGGGGGACCGCTGTTCACCGGAGAGCATGAGCGGTTCGCGAACGTTGACTACCTTGTGCTCAACGAGGCGGAGATAACCTTGCCGCAGTTTTTGCGGGATTTAGAACAGGGCACGCCGCAACACCTCTACACCACCGATGAGTTCGCGGAGATTGAACGAACCCCCGCGCCCTTGTGGGACTTGGCTGACCTTAAACAGTACACAATGTTGAGTATTCAGTTCTCGCGGGGCTGTCCCTACAATTGTGATTTTTGTAACGTCACGGCGTTGTTTGGACATCAACCGCGCACTAAGACCGCGCAGCAGGTCGTCGCGGAACTGGATTCTTTGTATGCCACCGGGTGGCGCCAAGGGGTTTTCTTCGTCGATGATAACTTCATTGGCAATAAGCGGCTGCTCAAGAAAGAGATTTTGCCCGCGCTGATAGAGTGGCGCAAAGGCAAAGCGGGAGTGCCGTTCCTCACCGAAGTATCAATCAATCTGGCAGATGACGAGGAATTGACGCGCATGATGGTACAAGCGGGTTTCACTACGGTTTTCATCGGTATCGAGACGCCGAGCAACGAGAGCTTGATTGAGTGTAGCAAGTACCAAAACCAAAACCGCGACCTGCTTGGGAGTGTGAAGAAGCTACAGCGAACTGGTTTGCGCGTTCAAGGGGGATTCATCGTCGGCTTTGACAGCGATACCCCTTCAATTTTCCAACAACAAATCGATTTCATTCAGCAAAGCGGCATTGTGACCGCGATGGTGGGATTGTTGCAGGCGCCTTATGGGACGCGGCTTTATGAGCGAATGAAAAAGGCGGGGCGTTTGTTGGAAAATGTGTCGGGCGATAACGTGGATGGCTCGACGAATATCATTCCCAAGATGGACATACAGGTTTTGCGGGAGGGCTACAAGAAAATCCTTGACCAGATTTATTCGCCCAAGATGTATTACGACCGCGTCAGAACGTTTCTGCGCGAGTACGAACCGCCGCAGATTAGCACTCCTCTTGACTTCGAGCATATCATGGCTTTCGTGCGTTCTATCTATGAATTGGGCATCGCGGGAGTGGAGCGCGTGCATTACTGGCGGCTTTTGTTGTGGACGCTGTTTCGCCGCCCGCGCCTACTGCC
>CAZSIG010000887.1:0-1674 GCA_964606195.1 uncultured Anaerolineales bacterium | reverse complement strand
TTATCCCGCACCAGCGCCAGCGCGTCGCTCGCGTACTGGTAATCGGGCGCCAACTCGCAGACGCGCTCCAGCCACTCCGCCGCGTGCTCCCACTTCTGCACCGCGATGTACGCCTGCGCCTGCCCGTACAGCGCAGCCACCAGCAGCCCCTCCGGGTCGGGATAGACCGGGTCGATGCCCTGAATCTCCTCGAACAGCTTGATAACTACCGCCCACTTTTGCTCGTCGCACAAATCCCGCGCCCCGTTATACAGCCCCGCCAGCCGTTCCTGCTGCTTTATCTCGCGCCGCACCTCCGCCAGCTTACTACGCGCGTCCTCGTAGTTCGGGTCCCCCTCCGTCACTTGCTCAAAATGCTTTTTCGCCCCGCGCCACTCCCGCTCCAGAAAACTCGCCAAGCCGCGATAATACGCCGCCGCGTCGTAGACCGGCTGCGTCTGCCGCCGCTCGTACAGCGGCGTCGTCGGCGCCGCGCCCGCCGCGCCCTGACGTACCAAATCGAACAAGCGCCCATCGCGCGCCCGCATGAAGAGCACCGGCGTCGCCCATTCGATGCTGTCGGGGCGCGCATTCGCGATCGCCAGCCGCGCCTCCGTCATCGCCGCGTCGACCGGATAGTTATCCGCCAGCGCGGCGTAGAACTCTCGCGTGAAGGTGATCGCCGCCTCGTCGGAGATGGCGAACTGCATCGCCGCCACCGCGGGGATCCCCGCGCCGACCACCGTCTCCGCCACCCCCGCGAACTGGTTCGTCTCCGAGGTGAGCGCGCCCTTGCAGGCGTTGATGACCACCAGCCGCAGCGAATCGTGCCCGCGCAGCAGCCGCACCAAGCCCTGCCCGCTGACCTGCCGCCCGCGGCACTTCTCATCCTCCAGCAGCAGCACGCCTTGTTGCAACTTCTCGTTGTAATCGCCATGCCCGATGAAATGCAGCACGTGATACGCCCGCGCCCGCCGCCGCTGCATCAGTTGCCCCAGCGTGTCGGGACCCTCCAGAAAATCGACCTGCACCTCCATGCCGTTGCGCTGGCGCAGCTTATCGAGCGCGGCGGTGATATGCTCGCGCTCCTCCTCCACGTCCAACGCCGCGTAGCCGATCGGCGCGGCGATGACGACCAAAATCCGCAGCGGCGGCGCGATGCGCAGCGGCGCGATCTCGCGCGGCATCTCGACGTACCGCACTAACGGCGTGGTGGTGGAGAGCGCCACGAAATCGGGCACCGGCGGGCGCGCATCGTACAGAAATTCCCAAGGCAGCCGCGCCAGGCTGGAATGTAGGCGCAGCTTGACGCGCACCCCCTTGCCCTGTCCCCGCGCGGTGGCGTAGCATTGCGCGTAGAAATTATCGACCTCGTCTCGCACCAGCGCGCCGTAGAGCTTCTTGCCGAACTCGCGCACCTGTTCCAGCTCGCTCTTCGCGTCCCCCTTGCCGCGCACCGAACGTTTCAGCACAATATCGAGAATGTCCTCGATATCGTCCAACTCTTTTTCACTGAACGGCACGACGAACCGCCCCGCGACCTCGCCCGCGTCCGGGCTGCTCGCCGTCACCGCGTACTCGTTTCCGCTGCGATGTTCCAATTTGAGTTCAAAATCTAAGTATTCTTGCATTCTTCGTATCTCTTACATCATTGATGGTTAGCATACTCGCGTAGGGCGGCTTTCCATAGCCGCC
>CAZSIG010000886.1:0-1676 GCA_964606195.1 uncultured Anaerolineales bacterium | reverse complement strand
TACAAGGCGAGGTGAGAAATGATAAAAGACGAGGAAAAAAAGAGAGAGGAACTTATCGCGGAACTGACCGCGTTGCGTCAGCAGATTGTGGAAAAGGATGAATTCATCGAGAATATGCGCGCCCATCTGAACAAATTGCAAAGCTGGTTCGACCGCGTCAATTCGCTCGCGGAAGCGAGTGTTCAGGTACAGGATGGCGCGGAAATGACCTCCGCGCCGGAGAGCGTCGTCGCGTTCGCCCAAAACCTATTGCACGCCTCTGATGTGGTGTTGCGCTTATGGGATGGACAAACCCTCACGACGGTGTTGACACAGGGGGATTACGCGGCGCGATTCGCCGATTCTACTTTGAAACTGGGGGAAGGTTTCGCGGGCAGCGCGGCGCAGACACGGCGTCCCGAAGTAATCAATTACCCGGAGAACGACGAGCGTTTTCGGTTTTATCCCTCTAATGACAACGGCGACGCCAACGCGCTGGTGACTGTCCCCTTGGCGACGCGCGGCAAACTCATCGGCACGCTAGAATTGTGGCGACCGCGCGAGTTGGGCTTGTTCTGTCCCGACGAAATCGAATTTTGGGCGGCGTTCTCAGATAAAGCTGCTTTCACCATCGAGAACGCGCGGTTGTTCGAGGAGAGCGAACACGCCCGCGCCGAGGCAGAAAAGCACGCGCACGAACTCAAGGAGGCGAAGTACAGCCTGAAACGCGCCTACGACGCCCTCGAACGGCGCAACGCGCAGTTGGCAGCGGCGGCGCAGGTGGCGCGAGACGCCGCCGCGCTGCGGAAGGGACCGCAGTTGTTGAAAGACACGGTGAATCTCATCTCCGAGCGTTTCGGCTTTTACCACGTCGGCATCTTTGTGCTGGATCACAACAAAGAGTACGCGGAACTGCGGGCGGCATCTTCGGAGCGCGGTAAGGAGCTACTGCGCGATGGTTACAAGGTGAAGGTAGGCGATAGTTGTATCGTGGGATATGTAGCCAAGACAGGGAAACCGCGCATCGCGGCGGACGTGGGCAAGGATGCCATCTGTTCGGAGAAATATAACCTGCCCGCGACGCGGTCAGAGATGACCCTGCCGCTCAAGGTGCGGGGTAACGAAATCATCGGCGTGTTGGATGTGCATTGCGTGGAGGAGGACGCGTTCGATGAAGATGACATGGCGATTATCCAGACCCTAGCTGACCAGGTCGCGGTCGCGCTCGACAACGCGCACATGTTCGAGAAAATCAAATTTCACGGCATGCAGCTTATGACCGCCGCGGAGGTCTCCAAGTCCGCGCTGACCATCCTCGACCCGGAGGAGTTGATGCGCCACACGGTCAAACTGATTCAAGATCGCTTCGACCTATACTACACAGGCATCTTTCTGGTCGATGAGACAGGTGAATACGCGGTGCTGCGTGCCGGCGCGGGTGAAGCGGGCGAAAAGACTGTCAACATCGGGCACCGCGTAGCCATTGGCGATACCTGCATGGTCGGGCGGGGTATCGCTACTGCCGAAGCGGTGTTGACCGCGGATGTACACAAGGAGAAGTCGTGTCGCGATAGTCCGATGTTACCCGAAACTCGCTCTGAGATGGCGCTGCCGCTGGTAACGCGCGGCAAAGCCATCGGCGCGCTGACGGTACAGAGTAAGCAGAAGGGGGTGTTCTCCAAAAAGAGTATGCCCGC
>CAZSIG010000885.1:0-1676 GCA_964606195.1 uncultured Anaerolineales bacterium | reverse complement strand
GCAAACTCACAATAATTTCACCGCAGAGAGCGTCCCCGTGCGGGGATAAATGACGGACGCGGAGTTTTCTCAAAGGAATAATTTTGCCCCCCGCATACGCGGTCATAGCCAATCATTGAAAGTCATATTTTTTAGACGACAAAAGTTATAACAAAAACTCTGCGCTCTCCGCGTGCTCGGCGGTAAAAAATACCCCGAAGTTGCGTAAGTTCTATTCTAGCCATGCTCCTAGCCCTCGTCCGCGAGGGCGGTATGGCAACTAATCTACTCTCAACGCCCCCGCGGACGGGGGCTTAGAGCCATTTGGGCTGACATCCAATTTAACTGAACCAGTCCCAAACCCTGTTAATCCGCGAAAATCCGCGTCCCACAACAAATAGAAGAGGAAAAGATGCGTATAGGAATAAACGGCATGTTTTGTAATCAGCCCGCGACCGGTAGCGGGCAGTATACGTACTATCTGTTGCGCGCCCTGACGCAGTTGGACAACGCGCACGAATATCTGCTGCTGGGCGCGCGCGGCGCGGACTACGATGTGATGGATGGGCGACTCTTCGCCCAAGTGGACATGAAAGCGCGGTTTTTGCCCCTCATCAGCTCTCTCCGAAGCGCGATTCCCCTCCAGAACGCCATCCCCATAGCGTCTCCCAATCTGTACAAAGTCTGGTTCGAGCAGGTCGCCTACCCCCGCGCCTGCGCCGCGCAGCGAATCGACGTGGCACACGTGCCCTACTTCGCGCCGCCCCTCTTTCCCCGCGTGCCGACCGCCGTCACCATTCACGACCTGATTCCGCTGGTGCTGCCCGAATACCGCAAGAGCGTGCGCGTCCGCCTCTACACCAGCCTGGTGGCACAAGCCGCGCGCCGCGCCGCCGCCGTCATCACCGACTCGAAGGCGTCGGCGCGCGATATAACGCTGCTGTTGGGGGTGCCGCACCACAAGCTGCGGGTGATCTACCTCGCGGCGGACGAGATCTATCGCCCGATGACGCACGCACCGCGTATGCGCGCCGTGCTGGATAAATACGGCGTGCGCTCCTCGTACATTCTCTATCTCGGCGGGTTCGATGTGCGCAAAAACCTCCAGACGCTGTTGACCGCGTATGCTCAGGTAGCGCGGCAAACTAGAGTCCCGACACCGCTCGTCATTGCGGGCAAGCTGCCGCGCGGCGATACCCCCTTTTTTCCCAACCCGCGCCGCATAGCGGAAGAGCTGAATATAGCCGCGCATGTACACTGCATCGGTTGGGTGGCTGAGGAAGATAAGCCATATCTCTACAGCGGCGCGCAGTTGTTCGTCTACCCCTCTATCTACGAGGGTTTTGGCTTACCGCCGCTCGAAGCGATGGCTTGCGGGACGCCGGTGGTGGCATCGAACGCCGCGTCGCTGCCGGAAATCGTGGAGAACGGGGGACTGCTGGTAGACCCCACCGACGCGGACGCCCTCGCCACCGCGCTGCACGACCTGCTCACCGATGAGGAGAAACGATACCACTACGGGCGGCAGGCGCACCTGCAAGCGAAGAAGTTCCGCTGGCGCGACACAGCGCGCAAGACCTTCGCGGTTTATCAAGAATTGGGGGCATAACCACCGCCCGCACGAGGCGGGCGGCAGATAAAAAGACCCGAAGGGTTTTCCGAAACCCTTCGGGTCTAACATCCCGCGCTGTTCATTT
>CAZSIG010000884.1:0-1692 GCA_964606195.1 uncultured Anaerolineales bacterium | reverse complement strand
CAGAAAATAGGACGCGGATTTGCGCGGATTGACGCGGATAAATAGCTTAAATCCTAAAAATCCGCGTGAATCCGCGTCCTATATCATTACTCTCCCGTCCAAAATCTTATTTGGGAACAAGCCTACTGATTTACGCTGATTCTCACTGATTTTGCGTAATGGCGCAACTAGCTACCTGACAGCTTGCTGTCTCGCGCCGCGCCCCCCGTGAGTGAACTCACGGTTGCTATGAGAAACGCGCTGAAGCGCGTTATACCGAACATGCTTCAGCATGTTTTCGGTAGCCGCGCCGAGTTCACTCGGCGAACAGCAGCGCGGGGGGAGTGGTAATTTGAAAGTGTCAGATAGCTAGATGGCGCAATAGAGATTGCGCCCTGAATAACTCTATTGGCTATAGGGCGCAATCCCATTGCGCCACCGCACTCGACAAATTATATCATGCCCCCGCGGTTTTGACAATAAAAACAGGCTCTTTGGTAATTCACGGGGTCAGCGTAGCACACGGCTTATTTTTTGCCACTAATTGCACTAATTGGGACTGGTTCAGTTGAGTTGGATATAGATCACGAATAACACAAATGGACAAATTACACGAATTTTCTTTCTTTTTTTATTCGAGCTATTCGTAAATTCGCGACATTCGTGATTAAATCGCGGGAAGATTTTTCAAGATCCAATTGAACTGAACCAGTGCCCACTAATTGGCACAAATAAGTAGAAAATTAGTGAAAATTCGTGAAATTAGTGGCAGATTTTTTCTTGTGACCACCCGAAATCCTAAAGACCCTAAAAACAAAGGTGCGGCACACCTCAGAGGCGCGCCGCACCTGGTCTAACAACCGCGCAGTTTCCCGGCGTGACTGAACTATGACGACTTAGGCTCCGGCAATGTAGGCGCGGTCGGCGCCGGAGTCGGTGGTAGTTCCAAGAAATCGTCGCGTTTCTTGTTCACGAAGGCATCACCTGTGTTCGCCCCCACGCGAACGTAGTAGTCTGACGCGGATGACTTCAACATGTAGTCATCAGTATCTTCGTACTTATCGCCGAAGGTCAGAGAGTACGTCTCATTCGCGGTCTCGATGGTAAGTACCGCCTGCGGATTGTCCATACCGAACTCGGATTTTTCTTCTTTGCCGACCGGCTCGGTCATGCGCAGCGCGGTGACGCGATTGAGCATCGTCTTCAAGTTGTTTTCCTTGAATGTCTCGTCAGCCGCCAAGCCCTTCATCGTCCAATTCTCGCCATCCTTTTCAAATTCAAATGTGCCGTGTTCATTTTCCAACGTGATCGCGAGCGGCGCGGTAGTGGGTAGCGTGAAGTAGAGCGTATCAATCCACTCCGAAGCGCGCGCTTTGGCATCCCACGCGGTCAGTTCGCCCGTCAGGTAGACGCTGGATTCGCCATCGGCGCGCACGTGCGTCGCCGCCGCGCCCGCGGAGCTGCCCACGTAAAGTTTGTGCGCCTCACCATCGCTCAACGTGAATTCCACCAATCGCTCAAAATCTTCCGCCGCGACTTTGAGCCGTCTGTGGCTGGCATCAGTCTTGGTCACTAAGCGGTTGGTCTGGAGCGCTTCTAGTTTCTCTAAGAACGCGGGCACATCCTCATCTTTCGTGGGAAAATCGTCCGCGTTGGGGAGCACCCACGCGCCATCTCGTTTTGCCACCGCGACGCTTTTGCCCTCGTTATCGG
>CAZSIG010000883.1:0-1693 GCA_964606195.1 uncultured Anaerolineales bacterium | reverse complement strand
CGTTCTCCGCGCCCTCGGCGGTAAAATTATTCTGAACCTGTGTAAGCCCTATAAGTGAAAATTCGTGAAATTAATAGAATTGTTCCCTAATAAGCAAGATAAGAAAGGGGACGCGGATTTTCGCGGATTCACGCGGATAAACAACTTAAATCCGCGAAAATCCGCGTGAATCCGCGTCCTATGTAATTACTTACCCGTCCAAAATTTTATTTGGGAACAAGTCTAGTAGCAAAAAATCGGCTTATCGCACATTGGCAAGATACACCGTCTCACCATCACGCTCCGCGGACTCCTGTACTGCTAAAGCGAACCTCATCAACTCCCTACCGCGCTCTGCGGTGAGCCGCGCCTCCTTATGCTGCAAAATTGCCTCCACAAAATGCCGCGTGCAGTTGACGAAACTACTCTCCCAGCCCTGCGGCATGTCATCGTAAGTGTACGTCTTCCCACCGCGAAACATCTCCACCGCGGGGCGATTCACTGAACGAGTAGTACAGCGGTTGATCCAGATAATCCCCGCGCTCCCCACAATCTCCACGCGCTCATCAATCGGGTAGTAATCCGACTCGACCTTCATTTTGGGTGCATAGCCCACATCCATCATGCCGTAGCGGCGCTTGGCGGTATGCTGCCACCTAATCGTCGCGGGGGCATCAAGGTAAAGTCCGAGAAGCGGAATGCGCCACTTCGTAGCGGGAGTTTTATCAATCCACGCCTGTACGCGCTCCACCGCGCCCATGAAATTCCACGCGACAGATAATTTGTGAAAACCGTCATCAAAGACCAGAAGACCACCGCCGCTTTTCTCCTTCTGAAATCTCCACCACTGAGTACTCATAGGTATTTTCCACGATGCCTCCTCCGACCCCGTTGTCGAGTGCAAACAAATCATCTGCGGCTCGCCGATTGCCCCCGCGTCAATCAGCTCTTTAGCTTTTTGGTATGGCGGATAGAAGATGAAATTTTCGTACAGCCGAAAGCGCCCCTCTGCACGCCGCGCCGCGTGTACGATTTCGTCAGCCTCTTTTAAGGTGATACACATCGGCTTTTGAAGTGAGACGTGCTTTCCCGCCGCCAGCGCCTCCGTTGTCATGCGCGCGTGCAGGTGGTGCGGCGTGATTATTTCCACCAGGTCTACTTCGGAATCGTCAAGTACTTGGTGATAGTCGGTGTAAACGCGCTCCGCGCCCCACTCGTGCGCCTTCTCTTCGGCGCGTCTTCGGTCTGCATCACACGCGACCGTAACGCGCGCGGTGGATAGCCCCTTATAGCCCCAAACATGCAAATCGCTGATTCTGCCACAGCCGATAATCGCGACCCGTAAAGATTCTGCCATACGCGATGATGTCCTCCGGTCAAATTATTTGTGCCTTTTTGCACATTCAGCCCCTCAATAATAAATTCTGCACATTATATCACATTCTCGCGTGGCAACCAAAACGCGTTAAAAAATGTCGAAATGCTTGTTAAACGAAAATAAGGGAAAAGCGTAAGATTAGTCGCAAAATATCGCGGGGAAGAGACTTCCGAAGTTTTCCGAAACTTCGGAAGTCTGCGAGCTGCGTAAGTCCTAGATTATGAAAAGTGCGCGGTCAGCCAGTTGCCCGTCACTTCGGAAAGTGACGGGCAACTTTTCACATGTTAATTATTAGGACTTACGCAAAATCGCACTACAATTTACCGCAGAGCACGC
>CAZSIG010000882.1:0-1696 GCA_964606195.1 uncultured Anaerolineales bacterium | reverse complement strand
AGGATTTAAGCTATTTATCCGCGTCAATCCGCGAAAATCCGCGTCCTATTTTCTGTCTTGCTTATTAGGGAACAACTCTAATATGTTTAACAGTATGTTAAGTACGCGGTAGTTGCTATCGCGAAAACGATGGAGAATTATTTTGAGCGAGTTATAGGGGGCAATAGGAGGTTTCGGTGGTTACAAAAACGTTGATTAAGAAAAGCGAGTATTACGATTCGGTCACGCTGATGTTGGCGGCGAAGGATGTTTTGGAGATAGGGGAAGTTGAAGACGCGGCGGTAGTTATGGGAACCGGCGCAAATAAGGCATTGCTGCGCGATGCGAAATTGCTCACAGAGGAGGCGGACGCGGCGACCCCCAACGATTTGGTCATCAGTATCAAAGCGGATTCGGAGGAGGCTGTCCACACCGCGTTGTTACAAGCGGAGGTATCACTGAAGGAATCGCATAAGGCGAAGATGACGGGAAGCGAGTATCACCCCAAATCGCTCGACGCGGCGTTCAAGGTCGCGCCCGCTGCCAATCTGGCGATCATTTCCGTCGCGGGACGATACGCGGCGAAAGAGGCACGCAAGGCTCTCGAAAAGGGACTGCATGTACTGCTATTCAGCGATAACGTGCCGCTTGAAGATGAAATCGCGTTGAAAGAGCAGGCGCGGGCTGGCGGAATGCTATTGATGGGTCCCGACGCGGGAACCGCTATCATCAATGGCGTCGCGCTAGGGTTCGCCAACGCCGTGCCGCGCGGCGCGATCGGCATAGTCGGCGCGAGCGGGACGGGCATTCAGGAGGTTACGTGTTTGATTGCGCGGGCGGGACAGGGTATCTCTCACGCGATCGGCGTGGGCAGCCGTGATCTGTCCGAAGCGGTCGGGGGTATGATGATGATTGAGGGAGTGCGAGCTTTGCAAAAAGACGCGGACACTCGCGTGATCGTGCTCATCTCCAAGCCCCCCGCGGAGGTGGTCGCGAAACAGATATTGCAATTGGCGCGAGAAACTTCCACGCCGATGATCGTCAATTTTTTGGGCATGGGCGAAGATGAATCGGAAGGAGTGACGGTTGCGAAGACATTGGATGAAGCCGCGTTGATGGCGGTGAATATGGTGACGGAGGAGGACCCACTGGCGTTGGCAGAGAGTCTTGAAGCTCGCCGCGCCGTATTAGCTACATTGGCAGAAGAAACGCGCGGCAAGTTACAGAGTGAACAGAAATACATTCGCGGGCTGTTCAGCGGCGGCACATTTTGCTATGAGGCGATGTTGGTACTGCGCGATTACGTCGGCGAGATGTATTCCAATGTACCGCTCGATCAAGCGTACAAACTAGAAGATGCGCTGCACAACCGAGAGCATTGCGCGATTGATCTGGGCGAAGATGAGTTCACCGTCGGCAGGTTGCACCCGATGCTAGACCCCGCGCTGCGCAATAGACGTATTGTGGAGGAAGCACAGGATCCCGAAACCGCGGTAATCCTGCTCGATGTGGTTTTGGGCTACGGCGTACACGATGACCCCGCGGGCGCGGTGGTCGAGGCGGTAGAAGAAGCGCGCGCGGCGGGCGGCAGCGCGGTTTTCGTCGCTTCCGTGTGTGGCACGAACGATGATCCGCAAAACGCGACCGCGCAGGAGCAAAAATTGCGCGATGCTGGAGTATTAGTCGTCGAGAGCAACGCGGCGGCAGCGCGCTTGGC
>CAZSIG010000881.1:0-1696 GCA_964606195.1 uncultured Anaerolineales bacterium | reverse complement strand
CGCGAGTTGACCATCGCGGATTTGCCCGATTTGGACGAAAAAAGTATACTAGAGAGTGAGCAGTTTCGCCGTTCGCACGTCGTCCCTTCTGCCTGCACGGACTGCCCGCATGTTCGTTCCTGTGGTGGAGGCTGCGCCAGCCGCCGCGCCCTGGTCGGCGCGCTCAATGAACCTGATCCCTACTGCCCATACCCTCGCGGTGACGACATCGACATTAGCTTCACCACGGCGCCGGTCAAAGACCTGCCGCGCGGACGCAACGTTTGCACTACTATTGTGACCGGCTAGACTAAAGAGATAGAAGGAGAAATACTATGCCTCCCAAACCCTGGAAAACGCTGTCCACCAGGTCAATCTATCAAAATCGCTGGATGAGGGTGCACGAGGATACTGCCGAGCTGCCCAACGGACGCACGACGATTTACGGCGTGTGCGACTTCGGGGAATGTGTGGGCGTGCTGCCATTTGTGGATGATGATCGCGTGCTGATGGTGCGCCAATATCGCTACGTACAGGGCGAGAACCACCGCTGGGAGATGCCGACGGGCGGCATAGAGGATGGCGAGAACGCTCAAGCCGCCGCGCAGCGAGAATTGCAAGAGGAGGTGGGATACCGCGCGGGCAAACTGACCTGGCTCAACTCTTACTACACCTCCAAGTGTATCTGCAAAGAGACCGCGCATCTCTACATGGGTCAAGATTTGCAGGCATCGGAACTGCCCCCCGACGAGACCGAGTTTTTAGAGCGGCGCGTCTTTCCGTTCTCCGAAGTCCTACAACTGGTGCTGCGCGGCGAGATTATGGACAGCATGACCGTCATCGCGGTGCTCTGCGCGGCGCGGCTGAGGGGAGAGTAACGTGCGCCGCGCGGTGATCATTCCGGCGTTGAACGAGGAGGTGTGCATCGCCGCGGTCATCGGAGAGATACCTGCCGCCACCGATACGACCGTTTTCGTGGTGGATAATGGCTCGACCGACGCCACCGCGCAGGTGGCGCGTGACGCGGGAGCGCGAGTAGTCAGCGAACCGCGGCGTGGCTACGGCTATGCTTGCGCCGCGGGGGTCGCCGCCGCTGGCGGAGATTACGACGCGCTCGTTTTCATGGATGGCGACGGCAGCAGCTACGGCGGTGAGCTGCCGCTGCTGATCGAGCCGCTAGAGCGCGGCGCGGCTGATCTGGTGCTCGGTTCGCGCGTCTTGGGCGGCGCGGCGCGTGGTACGCTGCTGCCGCACCAGCGTCTGGGCAACAGCTTAACTACCGCGTTGGTGAGCCTGTTGTATCATCAAAAAATCACCGACCTGCCGCCGTTTAAGGCGATTCGCCGCGTCGTGCTGGCGGAGCTGCGGATGCAGGAGATGACCTACGGTTGGACGGTGGAGATGATCGTCAAATGTGCGCGGCGCGGTTATCGCATCGCCGAAGTACCCACCACGACGCGCCCGCGCCTCGGCGGAGAGTCCAAAGTGAGCGGCACGCTGAAAGGCACGATTTTAGCCGCGTACTATTTGTTAGGTACTACCATCAAATATAGTCTTCCTATGATGCAAAAAATAGAACGCGGATAACGCGGATTTTCCTGATTCACGCGAATTTTTCGTTAAGTGAAGCACTTTCTGCTAATCAAAAGAGGAAAAATTAGCACAGGACTTACGCAACTTCGGGTTATTTTTACCGCCGAGGGCGCCCCCGTGCGGG
>CAZSIG010000880.1:0-1696 GCA_964606195.1 uncultured Anaerolineales bacterium | reverse complement strand
AGGAAAATCTGCGTTCCATTAGCTACGCGCCAACAAATCGATATAAACTCTAATATACATTCGTCTGCATTTTGAACAATAAGGAGGCAGATATGACAGAAGAACTAAAAGTTGTAGGTACCAGCGTCAAACGGATCGACGGACTGGAAAAAGTGACCGGCGCGGCGCAGTACGTCGATGATATTCCCTTCGGTCCCAAGCTACTGCACGCGAAGTTGAAACGGAGCGATAGAGCACACGCGCGCATCATTCGCGTCGATACCACCAAAGCGGAGCAACTGCCGGGTGTCAAAGCGATCGTCACCGGCAAGGAGGTCAACCACCACATCGGGTTGTATTTGACCGACCGCCCCGTCTTCGCGGTCGAAAAGGTACGCTACTTCGGCGACCCGATTGCCGCGGTCGCCGCGACAACGGAGGAGATCGCGGCGCGGGCGGTGGAATTGATTGAGGTAGAATACGAGGAACTGCCCGTGTTGCTCGATCCCGAAGAGGCGATGCAGCCGAACGCGCCGCTGATTCACGAGAAACTGGGCGAATATAGATGTGTACCCTTCGTCTGGCCAAAGCCGGGCACCAACATCTCCAATCACTTCAAGATTCGCAAGGGCGACGTGGAGCAGGCATTCGCGGAGGCGGATTACGTCTACGAGAACACCTTCAGCTTACCGATGATTCAACACGCGACGCTTGAGCCGCACATCTCAGTCGCGCAGGTAGACGCGACGGGGAAAATCACCCTCTGGTCGGCGTCGCAATCGCCCTTCGCGCAGCGCAAACTCATCTGTGACGCGTTCGGTTTGCCGGAGGAGAAACTGCGCGTCATTTCGCCCTACGTTGGAGGCGGTTTCGGCGGCAAGGCAGGCGTCAGCGTCGAGGCGTGCGTGATTCCGTTGGCGATGAAACTGCGCGGTTGTCCGATTAAGCTGCGAATGACGCGTGAGGAGGAGTTTTACGGCACCTTTACACGGCAGGGACTAATCGCGCACTTCAAGACCGGCGTGACGAAAGAGGGTAAGTTAATCGCGATGGAAAATCGGTTCGTCTGGCAGGCGGGGGCGTATACGGAGTATGGCGTGAACATCACTCGCGCCGCGGGGTACTCGTCCAGCGGTCCCTACGATGTGCCGAACGTCAAGACCGACAGCTACTGTGTCTACACCAACCTGCCGAGCGGCGGGCCGATGCGCGGTTTCGGAATGCCGGAGATTCAGTTCTGTATGGAACAGAATATCGACACGGTCGCGCAGGCGATTGGCATGGATCCGGTCGAGTTCCGCCTGAAAAACGCGGTCAAAGAGGGGGATATTACCGTCTCCGGAATGCCGATGCACCCGAACGGGCTGCGCGAGTGCATTGAGAGCGCCGCTGAGGGTATCGAATGGGGCAAGGATAAGAGCGGTGAGTGGAAACTGAATAAAGAAGTACCATCCGCGCCGCATAAGAAACGCGGCAAGGGCATCTCCGCGATATGGAAGGCGCCGGCGATGCCCCCGAACCCCGCGTCCGCGGCGACGATTCGCATCAACGAGAATGGCTCCGCGATTGTGTCTATCGGTGCAATGGAGATTGGACAGGGGTTACTCACCGTGATGGCGCAGATGGTCGCGGAGGAGTTGAGCATTCCGGTCGATAAGATTCAGGTCAACACAGTGGACACGCAGTTTTCGCCCTACGAGTGGCAAACGGTCGCCTC
>CAZSIG010000879.1:0-1698 GCA_964606195.1 uncultured Anaerolineales bacterium | reverse complement strand
TGCGGGTTCGCCTTGCCCCGCGTCGTCCGCATCACCTGCCCCATGAGCCACTGCAACACCGATTCCTTGCCGTCGAGATATTTTTGCACCTCGTCGGGGTTCGCCGCGATGACCTCGTCCACCACGCCTGCCAGCGCGTCGCCGTCGCTGATCTGCGCCAAGCCCTTCTCCTTGACGATCTTCTCCGGCGCGGCGCCCGTCTCGAACATGGTGGCGAAGACCTTCTTCGCGGTGTTGAGGTTGATGGTATCCTTCTTGATCATTTGCGCCAGCGCGGCGAGATGTTCGGGCAATATTCGACACTCTCGAATAGTCGCGCCTTCGGTCTCCCCCAATAGACGAAACAGCTCGCCCGTTATCAGGTTGCTGATCATCTTGGCATTCGCGTCGCCCGCCGCGGCGCACGCCTCGAAGTAGTCCGCGATCGCCTGATCAGCGGTCAGATTCGCCGCGTCGAGGCGCGATAGCTCGTATTGCGTCATAAAGCGGTCGCGCCGCGCGTCGGGCAGCTCCGGTAAGCTCGCCCGAAGTTCATCCACCCAATCGCGCGCCACATCCAGCGGCGGCAAGTCCGGTTCCGGAAAATAGCGATAATCCGCGGAACCTTCTTTCGTCCGCTGCAACACCGTGCGCCCGCGCCGCTCGTCCCAGCCCATCGTCACCTGCTCCACCGCGCCGCCCGCTTCGAGCACCTTGCGCTGCCGCTCAATCTCGTAATCAATCGCCATCTTGACCGCCTTGAACGAGTTGAGGTTCTTCACCTCGACCTTCGTGCCGAACTCCGCGCTGCCGACGGGCCGAATAGAGACGTTCGCCTCGCAGCGCATCTGCCCCTTCTCCAAATCCGCGTCGCTGATGCCGATGTAGCGCAACAGTTGGCGCAGTTTCGTCAAATACTGCCGCGCCTCTTCGCCCGACCGAATATCCGGCTCGGAGACGATTTCGAGCAGCGGCACGCCCGCGCGGTTCAGGTCTATCAGCGTGTAGCTCCGTTTACCGCGCCGAATGTGCTGCGATTTCCCCGTATCCTCCTCCAGGTGCGCCCGCGTGATGCCGATGCGCTTCGTCTCCCCGGCGACCTCAATCTCGACCCAGCCGTCGTAGCTCAGCGGCAGTTGGTACTGCGAGATTTGATACCCCTTCGGCAAATCGGGGTAGTGATAATTCTTGCGCTCCCAGAAGGTCTCCGCCGCGATCTCACAGTTTAGCGCCAAGCCCGCCATGATGGTGTATTCCACCGCGCGCTTGTTGGCGACCGGCAGCGAGCCGGGCAGCGCGGTGCAGACCGGGCAGGTGTGCGTGTTCGGCTCCGCCCGCCACGCCTCCGCGGAGCAGGCGCAGAACATCTTCGACTTCGTAGCCAGTTCGGCGTGAACTTCCATACCGATGATAACTTCGTAATCCATAATTTCACCTCTCGAATTCAAGATTTTTTCGCGTCCCAGCGGCTCTGCCTGCGCGGATTGACTCTATAATCCCATCGGAGCTAATGACGCGAAACTCCGTTGTTGCTATTATACCATAAGAGATTACATACTAGAAAAAGCGGGTCAACTCAGATTCGTGGGGTAAAAAGTATGGGCGCGGGACTTAAAATACTCGCGTAGGGCGGCTTTCTTAGCCGCCGTTCTTTATCATCGGCGAAAACGGCAGGTAAGAAACCTGCCCTACCCCACGAATCCGCGTAGAGCCGAAAAA
>CAZSIG010000878.1:0-1702 GCA_964606195.1 uncultured Anaerolineales bacterium | reverse complement strand
ATGATTTTGTATGAGCAATTTGCCGCGATGCCTTTTGTTTCTATAGTGAGTATGATATATAATTATGGCACAACGCGAAGGATATACAGAACTACATTTTCAATTTCAATAGTTTACAGGAGGTAACGTATGAGCTTTAATTTTTCCAATTTGCCGATTGATTCCCCAGAGAAACATGACGCGTTTATGAAATCCGCGAGAAAGCATGTATTGATGATAACTAATCACGGTATTCATCAGTGGCAAATTATTCCCGGACTGCCGGATACCGGCGGGCAGAATGTGTTTGTCAATAAATTCACCGCGGAGATGGTCAGATTGGGGTTCAAAGTCACGATAGCGAACCGTGGCGGTTATCCCCACCCGCGCACTAACGAGCGGCGCTGTGGGCTGCGGTACAAAGATGAGCATCAGCGAATCGTATATCTGGAGGATGATAAGAGCGAATTCATCCGAAAAGAGGATATGGTGGAGCAGGTGGAGCAGTTAGCCGCGTGGTTAGGGGCGTTTATGGAGGCTGAGGGGACGAAAGTAGATTTAATCATCTCTCATTATTGGGACGGCGCGCAAATCGGTGTGCTGTACAACCGCGCCTTAGCGGAACGCGTCAAACACTACTGGGTTCCGCACTCCATCGGCAGCATTAAAAAGCGCAACGTCTCGCCGGACCAATGGGCGGAACTGCGAATTGACGAGCGCATCGAAATCGAGCATGATTTTATGAGCGAGCTGGATGGCGTCGCGGCGACTTCGGCAGCTATAAGAGAGGCAGCGCTCAACGATTACGATTATTCTGGACGGATTTTATATCTGCCTCCCTGCGTCGATACCGAACTGTATCACCCGCGTGATATAGCGAAAGATGACGCGGTGTGGGATTTCCTCAGCGAACATTCTGGACTAACACCAGAGGAGTTGCGCGAGCGTAAAATCGTCACCGAGATTAGCCGCACAGATACTACGAAGCGCAAGGACGTTCTAATCAAGGCATTCGCGAAGATACAAGAGCGCGTTCCGAAATGCTTGTTGGTAGTTTCCGTCGACGATAACAAAGAGGAATTAGCGGGGAAGTTGCGAAAGTTGATTGACGAGGGCGATTTGCGAGACTACGTGGCGGTATATATCCCCGACGAGGTCTTGCCGCAAATCTACGCGGTGACAGATGTCTATTGCACCCCTTCTGTGATGGAGGGCTTCGGAATGTCCGCGCAGGAGGCGGCGGCTTCCGGTGCGCCGGTCGTGGCGAGCGATTTGGTGCCATTCGTGTCGGAGTTTCTGTTGGGGGATGGAGATGAAGTAGAAGTTGTAGAATTCGCCGCGGGGCACGAGCCGTTGAAACTTGGAGAGGGCGCGATTGTGGTCAAGGCTGATGATGTGGAGGGGTTTACCCACGCGGTGGAGATGTTGCTGAACGATGATGATTTGAGGGAGAGGATGGCAAAGAGCGCGTATCGGATCACTATACCATATTTCACTTGGCCGAACAGAGTAGCCGCGTTTTTGGAGGAGATAAGCGTCAGTCCGTGATTGTTTCGCGTCGCGGTCAATTGGACACTGATTCACACAGATTTTCACTGATTGGGATTGGGAAGATTATGCAATAAAAAGTGGGTTCAACTCAGATTTGTGGGGTAAACTGCTTTGAATAAGCAAAAACGGCAGGTATGGAAACCTGCCCTACCCCACAAATCCGCGTAGAGCC
>CAZSIG010000877.1:0-1706 GCA_964606195.1 uncultured Anaerolineales bacterium | reverse complement strand
GACTAAAGGGGATAGGAGGGAGAAAGATATGTCTACACCAACGGGGAGTAGTACCAATGACGTGATTCGGCTCAAGCCGCAGCAGTATATCCATCTGCTGGATAACAATACCGGCGTGACGCGATTAGAGGTGGGACCGCGCACCATCACTTTACTCGACCACGACAGATTAGTGCTCGGCCCGGAGCCGATGATTATCGTGCCGCCGCGTAACTATTGTGTTGTCGCTAACCCGGTAGTGCGCGACGAAGATGGCGCGGTGGTCAGCGACAGTTACGGGCAGGTAAAACTGCGCTATGGCGATGAAGAGATTCGCTTCGCGCAAGATCCCTTCCCGCTATACCCCGGCGAAGAACTCATCGGCAGCGTCACGCGGTTGCAGGTGGTGGAGACGAATCAAGCTCTGCGTCTGAATGCCCTGCGCGATTTCACCGACGAAGTAGATGGAAAGTCGGTGGCGCGATTGGCGGGTGATGAGTGGCTCTTTGAGGGGCCCGCCACGTATATCCCCCGCGTCGAGGTGGAGATTGTCAAAAAAGTCAAAGCCACCGTCATCAAACCGAATCAGGCGCTGCGACTGATGGCGGAGGAGGCTTGCGTTGACCGTCAAGGTATCCAGCGCAAGGCGGGCGAGGAATGGTTAGTGCGCGACGAGGGCGCGTATCTGCCGGGAGTCGATGAAGAAATTGTTGATGTCATCGATGCCTACGTTTTGACCGAGCAGACCGCGTTGCATCTGCGGGCGCGGCGCACCTTCACCGATGGTTTCAATAGAGAGCGCAAGGCAGGCGATGAGTGGCTGGTCACGTTCGAGGACGCGGAGACGCATATCCCCGATGTCTACGAAGAGGTTGTTGGCGAAGTTGAAGTCACGACGCTTGGAGAACGCGAGTGGTGCATCGTCGTCAACCCCATCGGTAAGGATGGTAAGCCGCAGTGGGGAATGCGCGAAGTTCGCAAAGGCAGGGCGTCGTTCTTCCTGCACCCCGGCGAATCCCTGGAGGGAGGCATTCAAAAGGTCTATGTGTTGGGCGAACAAGAAGCACTACTGCTTCGCGCCTCCGAAAAGTTCAAAGATGGCGAGACGACGCGCAAGCCGGGCGATTTGTGGATGATTGAAGGCCCCACCGATTACATTCCGCCTATTCAGGTCGAGGTTGCGGAGCGGCGGCGCGCCATTCCGCTCGATAAAAACGAAGGTATCTACGTTCGCGATATTATGAGCGGCGAACTGCGGCTGGTGCGCGGACCGCGCAGCTACATGCTCAGTCCTTACGAGGAATTGTGGGAGAAAGAGTTACCCGCTGCGGTCGAGGAATTGTTAGTAGAGAAGGCTGACCCGATTGCCGAGCGCGGTAAAAAGATGGCGGAACCTACCGAGCCGGAGATTCGGTTACAGAGCCGCAAACTACCGGAGCGCGATAAAACGCGCGCGGTGGTGTTCCACGTTCCGCAAAACGCCGCGGCACAGATTCACGACTACAAGGCGCGCACCGCCCGCGTCGTTTTCGGCCCCGACCTGGTGATGCTCGGTCCCGATGAGGCGTTCACCGTGCTCAGTCTGTCGGGCGGCAAGCCGAAACGCGCCAACGTCATCAAGTCGCTCGCGCTGTTGCTCGGTCCAGATTTTATGACCGACATCTTCACGGTTGAGACCGCCGACCACGCGCGGTTGCAGTTGCAACTGTCGTATAATTGGTATTTCG
>CAZSIG010000876.1:0-1710 GCA_964606195.1 uncultured Anaerolineales bacterium | reverse complement strand
CGCGGCGCGGAACGCGCAAGGGGATTTGACACAAAAACGTTTTTGTAGTATAATATGTGTTACGAAAACGTTTTTGGGAAACGTTTTTTTCCTCCGAATTCGGCACTGGAGTTGTTGGAGGGTGGACAGTTCTTTGACAATTCCGGTGCTCGAATCAACATTGTTGAGTGACGAGGGTAAGTTATGGCGGTTACGATTTGGGACATCGCGAAACATCTGGGTTTGTCGGTATCTACTATCTCCAGGGCGTTGAACGATTACAATGATGTGGCTCCGGAGACCCGACAGCGCGTCTTCGACGCGGCGCGCGAGTTGGGATATTATCCCAGCGCCACCGCGCGCAATCTGCGGCGCGGGCGCAGCGATAAGATTGGCTTGTTGATTAACACCTCTGTCACCTACATCAGCGATTATCTCGCGGAGCTTATTCCGGCTACTACGCTGGCGGCGGAGAGAGAAAACCATAACCTGATACTTTACACCACTACCATAACCGAACCGGACGGGCTGACGCGCGTATGCCGCGCGCGTGAGGTGGATGGCTTTATTCTGCTCTGGGCAGGGCAAATGGATGAGACCATCGCGTTTTTACAACAAGATGGTATGCCGTTCGTGGTGCTAAATCGGCGGGTGGATAATCCTGATGTATCTTTCGTTACTGCCGATAACCTGGACGGCGCGCTCACCTTGATGCGTCACTTAATCGAACTGGGACACCGGCGTATCGGGTTTACGGCACGTCCCGCGCTGGGAGAAACTAACGTAGACCGCTTGGCGGGTTACACACAAGCACTCGCCGAGGCGGGGATTCCATTTGATGCGGATTTAGTCATATCAACTGTAGTGGAGCCGCGCAGCGGCTATTACGCGATGAATCAATTGCTTGACCTTTCAGAACCTCCGACGGCGGTCTTTGCCATTCACGACCTCGTCGCGATTGACGTATTGGAGGCGGCGGTGGAGCGCGGGTTGCGCGTTCCCGATGATTTGGCTATCGCGAGCTTCGATGGTTTGCGCGCTTCGTTGCTCGCGAACCCGCCGATAACGACCGCCAAAGTGCCGATAGCGGAGATAGGACAGCGGGCGGTGGAGATTCTTCTGGCGCGAGCTGGGGATGATAATCAACCACCGACGCGAATAACTTTACCGGTGCAGTTTATGGTACGGGAATCGACGGTGGGGCGCGATGGGACACAGATTTACACTGATGAACACTGATTTTCGCTGTAATTCACCGCAGAGGACGCGGAGAAGCGCAAGAAAGGCGGACAATTAGTGAAAATTCGTGCAATTAGTGGCAGATTTATTCTTGTGACCACGCTAACTCCAGAAAAACCCTATTTTTTTAACCTTTCCCAAAAACGTTTTTGGTAAGGCATCAACGAGAGGCAATATGACAGCACAAACAGAAATAACCGATGTTACACATACCAATATTAACGCATTGCTCAATCCCGAAACCGCGCGGCGGCAGAGTATGCGCGGTTTTGATGATGATTTTATTGACATCGTAGATTATATCGTCAGAATCACGCATCGTATCTGGGAGGAAAAAAGGATTGCACTGATTTATGATTACTATCGACACAATATCATTATTCACACCGCGGAGGGGATGAGCTACGGGCGCGATAAGGTGGTTGCCGATTCGATCAAGACGATGGCGGCTTTTCCTGATATTCGGTTGTATGCCGATGATGTCATCTGGAC
>CAZSIG010000875.1:0-1711 GCA_964606195.1 uncultured Anaerolineales bacterium | reverse complement strand
GGTCAGCGCGGCAGCTAGTCTCTGGCGTAAGGTTGCGTTATCGGTCATTTTGTCCTCCTTCTTTTCCAGACCTGCGGAGCTTGATTTGTCTCTCTACACGCGGCGACTTAGTTTTAGGGCAACGTAAATTTCAAGCGCGGCGGCGCATCATCAGCTTGCTCCAAGCCCTAGGGCTGTCTCAAAGTATAAACCGCGCGGTAAAAACCTCCCGCAGGTTTGAGTTTTCGGATAAAATGTATTGTTCTACAACCATAACCATGCTGAGCGCGGCTACTTCGGGTGAACCTGCGGGAGGTTGTCCGACTTCAAGAAAGCCCTATTTCACATTATTGTCCATGCCAGCTACACGGTGGTGTAAGCCTTGATCAACCGCGCGTAATCATCGTTATTCTCAGGTATTGAGCGCGCCGCGCCAGATAGGCCAGACAAAAAACGTTCCGCCTTTTCCCGATCGCGGCCAACTGTCAATTCTTGATACTCTTTTGCTAGCCGGGTTGCTTCCTCAAACCTTCTAGCGTAACCGAGTGCCTCAATATGGTAACTTACTGGAGTCAGCCATCGAGGATTAAGCCTTGGTTGTAAATGGGCAATTACTGCGACTACCATATCCGCTCGACTGACACTACCTTGGGGGTTAAATACTCTGAAGATTTCGCTGAAATGCGTGCTCTCCAACTTAGGAGCATGCAGAACATCTGACCGCGCCGTCAGACTATCTAGCAATCTGATCAACTCCGCTGCCCGTTGGGTCCGCTCGGACTTACTCACGCCATTTTGCGCCGCGGCTGAAAACACAACTTGCCGCAGCGCGGGGACACAGCCTTGCTGGATAACCAAATCCAGGCAATCCTCAATCATTCGCTCCACTGGGGGGGGCATGGAGAGACAGTGACTTAGATAAAACACACTTTCGACCGGCCACGCCGCACATATTTTTAGATAAGCGCGATGGGCTGCTTCTCTTTTATGAGGCTGCTTTAATAACCCGGTAATTAACCCCTTCATATTCTCGCCAAAATTTGTTGCCCTACTTCCTTTGAAGTTCTGGGGAGCTTGCGCCGCGATAGTTTCTAACAATTGCCCCGCGTCATAGTCATTGTTCGTCAACAATAACTGCGGAGAGAACCAATTGAGCCAATTGGCACACGCGGTCAGCGTAGCAGGTTGATAATGCGCCAGCAAAGCATCTAGCAACAATTGCTTGGGCTCGGTATTCGTCGCGTACTGCTTGAGTAGGCTAGCCACTTTAGGGAGAGAAAGCCGCTCGAAAAGTACTGTGCCTAAGGTGGTAGCAACTTTATCAGAAATGGTTAATTTCTGAGTGGCTCATATAGGTGAATGAGTGAAATCAGGTACAAGCAACAGCCGTAAGAACTCGATGCCCCGGCCTTCAAGATTGTACAACCACTCGAACATAGCGACGTATTGAGGCAGGAATTTCTGATGCAGGCCGCGAAAAGGGCGGAGAAAGTTCTTCAACCCCGTCCATATACCTGCGATCGTATTATCGTGGACCTCGTTAATGCCGTCGCCATCTGCATCTCGGGCAAATTCGGGCTCACGGTGCTTGACCGTCAGATGCTCCCGCACGGTGTCTTCGATTGACTGGTACGCCCGGTGGCCATCGGTATACAAGATGATATCTTCAGCAGTAGCCTTAGAGCCTGTTTGTAAAGTATAGTTTGAACATGGTATAATCCATTTATGAATA
>CAZSIG010000874.1:0-1715 GCA_964606195.1 uncultured Anaerolineales bacterium | reverse complement strand
CGGTAGTGGTCGGTGTCACTGTAGTGGTCGGCGCGGCGGCGGGATATTTCTCTAACTCGGTCAGCGCGCGCACGGCGCGGCGTTCGAGGATCGGGCTGTTGCCGGGGTCTTGCGGATTTTCGCGATATAAAATCGAGAACCAGCGCATCTGCTCGCAGACCGGATACCAGGTGACCGTCGCGAAATCGAGGTTGAACATGAACATGGGACCGACCCAATCCCAATGCTCCGCCGCGTAGCGATAGGCGTCCGCCAGATATTGCGCCTGCTGTTCCTCTGAGACCTCCATCCAAGTGTAGCCATCGGTATCACACTCCGGGGGGCGGGCGATAATCCAGCCGAATTCGGTCAGCCAGAGCATCTTAGCCGCGTCGTTATAATCCTCCATAATCGCCCGCGCCGATTCCGCGCGACGAAAGTAGATATCCGATGCCGCGGTTTCGGGGGCATAGGGACCGCCGTAGGGGTGCGCGCCGAGCGCGTCGAAATATGGCTGCGCCCCCGCGTCGTACATGCCGCGAATGAAATCGAGGTCGTTCATCACCGCGTTAGCCTTGTACATCAGGCGGGCGCGCATTAGTCCGTATAAACCTGGACCTACGGGCGCCAGCCCCGCGCTCACGACGGTAGCATCAGAATCGCCCGCCTTTACCCCGTTGTAGCCCGCTTGCAGCACCGCCGCGTACGCGGCGGGATTCGGCTCTTGACCGCCCCATTCGATGTCGAGGTTCGGCTCGTTCCAAATTTCGTAGGCGATGTGGGTGTATCCCGCGCCCCAATTTTCGCGATTATGCCGCGCCAGGTCGGTGACGAAGGTTTGAAACCGCGCCAGGTCATTCGCGCTGGTGGGGGGATTGCCCACACCGCTCGGCGGCGGTCCCTCGATGACCAGCAAGATTTTGTCCACGTAGGTAGTGAAGTCGCGCATCTGGTTGTCCACGTCGCCCCAATGATAGCTCCCACCGCCAAAATCGACGCGGTCCCAGTAGACATAACCCTTTGCCCAATCGAAGCCCATCGGGGGCAGGTAGACCGCGTGGTCGGGCGAGGCGATGCCCGCGCCGTAGCCGAGATGGGTTGCGGATGATGGCGCGGAGGAATGCGGCGGTGGGGTTTGAGCCTGCGCGCTGCATACTAAAAAAATGCTTATCAAAACCGAAGTTGTTATGATATTTGTCAACTTTTTTATCATGGAACACCTCCCGCGTTTATTTGTTAGCTTCACAATCTGCTGTAGTGGTTAAATGGTAAGTGATAGTTAAAATGAATACTATTCAACTAGGGCTGTCTCAAAGTATAAACCGCGCGGCAAAAACCTCCCGCAGGTTTGATTCTTCTGCCGAAATATATCGCGCTATACCCATAACCATGCTGAGCGCGGCTACTGCGTGTGAACCTGCGGGAGGTTGTCCGACTTTGAGAAAGCCCTAACTATTCAACCACAAAAGGCACGAAGGACACCAAGGCACCATTTACTTTGTATGATAAATTTTGACCGCGTATGAATATCATTGACTGTAAAATCCTTCGTGCTCTTGGTGCGCTTAGTGGTTAAATTATTGTATTACTTTTCCCTATCACTTACTTCTTTACCGCTCCCTAATTTACTCGTGGCGGATTGCCAAATCTCACTCCACCATTACCACAATGACGGTCATATCATCGTGCTGCTCCGCGTTGCCCACGAAGGCGCGGACATCTGCCAATACCGATTC
>CAZSIG010000873.1:0-1727 GCA_964606195.1 uncultured Anaerolineales bacterium | reverse complement strand
CCCGGCGGTATATCCCACATCTCCAGCAAATCGCGCCCGTTAATCAACTTGGGCGGATTGGTCAGCCGCGATTTTTGGTAATAAGTGGTGATGAGCCGCGTCGCCGCCTTGATATTTTTTTCCCATTGAGTAGCCGCCGCGCCCCCTTCGTAAGTAGCCAGCGCGTCCGCCAAACCCAATAGCACGACGTCTACGCTTTCCGTCTCCGCGGCGCGAAATAGGCGATAGATGGCGCGCTTGCTGACGCGCGGCGCGTTGACCAGATATAGCGGGCGCATGTGCAATCTCACCAGCCGTTTCACCACCTGAATCTCGTTATTGCTGAAGCGCAGCCGCTGTAAAATCTCTGTGGTAGTCTCCGCGCCCGGCTTATCATGGTTGAAAAAGCGCACTCGTCCATCATCTTTGACCTCGCGCACCCCCGGTTTGCCGATGTCGTGAAGAAGCGCGCCGAGTTTGAGGAGCAGGGCGCGCGGGCGGTCTGCGCTGAGACATTCATTTAGGTGTGCGGTCATCTGCGAGAAAAATGGTTGTAGAGAAGCGAGCAGCAGGGCACCATTCTCCAAATCGCCGCGTATCTCCGCGATGATGCGCTCCGTTGCCCGCAGCGTCTCCAGCGTATGCTCGTACACATCGAGATAATGTGGGTAGCTCTGTTCCACACCGCGCAGTGTCTCTAGTTCAGGAACTATCATCGCGAGCAAACCCAATTCGCGCATATATTCCAGACTTTTCGCCGCGCCGTCCAGCAGCATAATTTGAGCGAACTCATCGCGTATGCGCTCTTGTGAAACAGATCTCAGGCGCGGCGCGGCGGCACGAATGAGCGACTCAGTCTGTTCATCTGCCTTGAAATTGAACTTGGCGGCTTGCCGGACGGCGCGCAAGGTGCGCAGCGAGTCGGCAAGCAGCGAATTATCGGTGACGGCGCGAATTGTCCCCGCTTCGATGTCCGCCTGCCCATCGTGCGGGTCGTGGACGCGAAAATCGGGCAGGGCGACCGCGATGGCATTGATGGTGAAATCGCGCGCCGTGAGGTCTTCCTCTAACGAATCACCTCGTAATCGCGCCACATCCACGTAAAATGGTTCATCATCGCGCTTGAAGATAGCGCGCCCGGTGTCGCGTTCTGTGTCTAACGGAAAATACGCCCCGTCAAATTCATTGGCGATGCGCCGCGCCCACTTTTGGGCATCACGCGGCACGGCTAAATCGAGGTCGTGCGAGGCGCGTCCCATCAGCAGGTCGCGCACATAGCCCCCGACGATGTAAGTTTCAACGTCGCGGCGTTGCAAAAAGGCGCATATTTGCCCCACAAGAGAATCGGGGGGAATAGTGAAGTTAGTGAAATCAAGTACACTCATAAAAAATAGAGACGTGATGCGTAAAACGTGATGCGTGATGCGTTAAGTTTATCGCGTAACTAGCCCCTCTTCTTCACGTTTCACGTTTTACGTTTCATTCTTACTTTTCTAATCATTCTCGATTAAAGCCTCAAACCCCAGACCGCGCTCTTTTAGCGAGACGAAACGTCCCCTGCCGATTACCAAATGGTCTAACACCGGAATGTCCAGCACTTTCCCCGCGGAGACGATTTGCCGCGTGACCTTGACATCTTCGGCGGAGGGCGTCGGGTCGCCGCTCGGATGGTTATGTACGATAATGACTCCCGCGGAGTTGGCTCTAATCGCCTCGCGAAACAGTTCGCCGACGCGCACTACGGAAGT
>CAZSIG010000872.1:0-1728 GCA_964606195.1 uncultured Anaerolineales bacterium | reverse complement strand
GACGCTGAGCGCGATATCTTCGCGCGTGCCCATCGCCAAAATCAGACACCCGAAGTACCCCACGTGCCGCAGCGCGGTTTTTCCGGGTGATTTAGAGGCATGTTCTGTTTTCTTATCCCGTGGTTGTATAAAATATAGCGCAAAGAGCAGAAATGGCGCGGCGAGAGCGACGGCGTGAAAATCGGTCATGTTCGCGGCTTGCAGGGAGGGATAAAGGAGATATGCGCCGGAGAATACCAGCGCGGCGTACTCGTTGCTCAATTGCGCCCGCGCTATCCAGTACACCGGCAGCGCGCCCAGCGCGAGAATGATGGTGCTGACAACGAGTAAAGTTTCGGGACTGCTGTGAATGAGATAAAACACCGCGAGGGGAAGCAGCGTGGGTTGAAAGTGGTCAGCCATCTTATTGGTGATGCCCGGCTTCAGCGTGCAGGCGAACCAGCGCCCATGCGCGGTGTTCCACAGAGTTTGGTCGTAAAATCCCAAATCCCAGCCGTGAGAGTTGAGAGTGCGATGGCGTAGGATAGTCATGTAGGAAAAGAATAGGATATAACTCAAAATGAAGATAATCAGGAGTACGCGAGGTAGATGGCGCAATGCGAACTTCGCGACAGTGGTTTTATATCGCATGATGTTTACCTATTAGGACTTACACAAGTTCAGAATAATTTTACCGCTGAACGCGTATGAATGTATATAGCCCTGACTGTCTAAGTATTATGTGCGCCCTATGGAGATGATGCAGATGCGCTCTAAAAGGCTCCTAGCCCCCGTCCCCGGGGGCGCTTAGGAATAGGGCGACGCTTTTGCACCAGACGCCCCCGAGACGGGGGCTTAGAGCGAAATTAAAGTTTCTTCCATATAGTCTGTACATAACGGTTAGACACTCAGGGGCATATAACCGCGAAAAATACGTTTCTCTTTCTCTTCTCCGCGTTCTCTGCGTCTCTGTGGTAAAATATATCCTTCGGTGTAAGTCCTACCTATGTAGTCTCAGGTTCACAGGGTTGAATTCGCGCCCAGTAGCCCAGTTCTTGCAACAGCGCGGTCACTTTATCTATGTCGTCCGTAGCCACGATGATGCTGGATTCGTCCACTTGCGCGCCTAAGTACGGCTGAAGCGGCGGCGCGGCGCGGAGTTCCTGCATGGTCATGGCGTCCCACGTGCGCAGCAAAATGACCCTTTCCAGCATGACCGCTTCGTACTTCGCTGCCCATTGGCGTAAATTTTGCACTATCGTGGCAGGTACGCGGTCTTCGCTGACGCGGCGTAGAAAGGTGAGAATGTTCTCCACTTTGACATCCTGCTGCAAGATAGCCGCGACGCGGTCGCGGCTTAAACTGTAACTATCGGCGCGGTCCTCCGTCATTCTATTCGCGAGGCGTTCTAGTTGAAAGTGGTCATAGAGATCGAACTCTTCGGGGACGGTAATGGTGAAATCTTCGCGTATGATCAGCGGCGGTGATGTTGCCGGGGAGGCAGATATTTCAGCTCCTTTTAGAAATTGCTCCCCTGATGCAGTGATGCGAAAAGCTGACGCCGTATCAACACCGCGGCTCAGTTCCACGATTCCCAGCCAAGCCAGCGGCTGCGTGACAAAGTGCCGTATCAGCCGCCCTTCGACATCTTCCCAATGCTCGAACCCGACGAGGTATTTATCTTCCGCTATATCGCGAATGTACCAGGTCTTATAATTGCCATCGGAGCGTTGAAAATCGGGGGCGTTC
>CAZSIG010000871.1:0-1731 GCA_964606195.1 uncultured Anaerolineales bacterium | reverse complement strand
CGGTCGCCGCAGAGCCGCGCCGCCATCAGGGCATTGATGCGCAGCGGCAGATGCTCCAGCCGCACCATGCGCCCGCCGTCGTGATAGGTCGCGTGCCCCGCGCTCACGGTCGCCACGCTCTGCGACAACGTTTCCTGGCGGGTAAACACAGGGAAAGTCACCGTGAAGGGCGCCCCCGGCGCGATTTCGTCTATAGTCCATATCACGTCTGTTACGTTATCCCGCGCCACGATGCTCGGCGTGAGCGGCAGCAGCAGGGTCGCGGAGAGATGAAAGTCGGGCTGAATCGTCTCTGTAATCACCACGTCGGTCAGCGTGACAGGGAAGGTCGGCTCCAGCCAGACGTTGACGTTTACGGGAATATCCGCCTCGCGGCCCGGAATTACGTCCGCGGCGGCGGTGCCGCTGAAGGGATGCGTCGCGCTGGCGGTCAATTCCACACGATCGGCGAAGGATTGGAGCACCGCGGCGAGGAACTGCGGGATGTAGTCGGGGTGGCTGCTGGGATGACCGCTGTATAAGACTACCTGCCCCCCACCGCTGAAACGGCGAGATAGGATCGCCGGGACGCCGGGTTGCGTAGTGTTGGTATAAGTAGCCACTATTGCATCGTGTATCAGCTCTACAGGGGTATCACTTAATTCCCTAGTTGGGAGGGTTTCCGAAATTAGATTGAAATAGCAGGGTGCTGGAGTATCCCCCGCGTCATCCCACTCAACTGCCGGCAACGAGATTACTATCGTGGGAAATAATTCCATATATAATCTGGGGTCATCCAGCACATAGGTACTATCTTCTACCCAATTCCAGGTCAGTGGCAAAATACGACGCGGTACAGATAAATAGCCGATATTAGCAGAATCATACGCCGTGATACGACTCTCCAAATCCACTGTTCTCTCGGGCACCAATTCCGCTGCTTCCACCACATACGCCCCATCGCCTTCCGCGTAAATCATCCCCCCGTCCTGCACAAACTCCGCCAGCGCGGTCAATCCAGCTTCGCCCAGCGCGTCTACGACATCCGCCACGTAGCCCTTTTTGATTTTGGGAATCAATAATAAACCATACTCGTCTGCCGTCAGCGCGCCGCTGATGATGGCAGTCTCGTTGAGCATGTCGTAATACCGCCCCGCGCCGTTGAGGTAGCCCGCGTTCAGGATGCTCTCGTATCGCGCCGCGGCGCTGGTCAGATCGTAGCCGTTCTCGTCCTGCCGGTCGCTGCGGAAGATGGCGATGGGGCGATAGTGCAGGGCGTAGGATTCTGTCAGGGGCAGGAGCGTGGCGATGCGCGTTGCGGTGAATGTGCCGGTGAAGGTCGCGGGGGCGATGAGCGAGCCTGGGGCGTAATCCGCGCCGTTGTGTGTGAACGACTGCGCGGCGAGATGGACGGGTTTGCCCGCGTAGATGTACTCAAACAGCTTCTCGTATACGGCGCGGCGGGACGTGTCGTCCTGCGCCGCGCCTAAAGGAACAACAACGTAATCTTCGGGGGGCGCGGCGGTGGCGAGATTGGGAAATAGGGCCGCGGAGGCGGCGATAAATAGCAAAACGGTGAGAATTATACTTTTCGGTTTCATGTAAAAACTCCTTTCCTCATTGACTGAGGGGTGAATATGTGATATACTGAGCTTTAGAATTTACGCAGATTTATAATAATTAATGACCTTAGCATGTACTAAAAAGGAACAATCACTATGACAGTTCAAACAATCTCTGTGCCCATTCCGC
>CAZSIG010000870.1:0-1734 GCA_964606195.1 uncultured Anaerolineales bacterium | reverse complement strand
AAGGGTGCGCCTACAATGTAGCCGCAGGCTTTACGCCTGCGCTGACCGCGCCAAACGAGTAAGTTATTTAATTCACGATCCTTAGCGTTCAGATTTCAGCGATCAGAGATGCTAATAGCTTATGAAGCTAATCATTTTGCGGTAGGGTGAAGACGAACCGCGAGCCGCTACCTTCGTTGCTCTCCACCCATATTTGTCCACCGTGCATCTCAACAACTGCTTTGCATATAAACAGCCCTAAACCCACCCCCTGCGACCGCCGCGTGGAGGTATTATCCACGCGGTAAAAGCGGGAAAAGATACGTTCTTCCTCCCCTTTAGGTACACCAATTCCCTCGTCCGCGACGTACACATAGACGCGTTCCGAATTGAACCAGCCGCCTATCCAAATGTTTCCCCCGCGCGGAGAATATTTTATAGCATTAGAAACTAGATTCCTTAAAACTATCTCGATCTGCTCTTGATCACCCAACACTGGGGGATAGCCGGGAGGGAAAGAGAGTAAAAGGCGGTGTTTCTCACTGGAAGCGGCAAACCTATCTACTATTTTACTCGCGAGGCGCGGCAAATCAAAATAGGCTAATTTAATCTTCAGTGCTCCTGCCTGAATACGCGAGGCTTGGAGCAGATCGTCGATTAGTTCATTCAGCCGATCGCTCTCCTCCTCGATGACCTGCAAGCTATCGCGTATAGTCCTTTCATCCCACTGAGCATCTTCACGCATCAGGGTACTCGCGTAGCCCTTAATCAGCGATACAGGTGTCTTGAGTTCGTGAGATATGATGGAGATGAAGGTTGATTGTAGTTCTTCGGCTTCCCGAAACCGCGTTATGTCGCGCACATTGGCAATGGTCATCCGCAGTTCGCCGTCATCGTTGTAAATGGGCGAATAGGTAATGCCCACGGTGATCGGTTTGCTCCCCTCTGGTCTATTTTTGTTCTTCAAATCGCCTTCAACGTATGGTTTAGCTTCAACTTTCTGGTTCTTGAGTTTAAGAGGACAAGCCTCATCACAAATAATCTCTCCCTGTCGCCCGCGTAGTGCGAGCACGTCACAACAATGTCGCCCTAGAGCCTCCTCCTCGCTCCAGCCGGTCATCTGTTCTAAGGCTTTATTGAACACCTGTATTTTTCCTTGAGGATCAACGATCATCACACCGTCCGCACTGTCGTTAAGCATAGTCGCTAACAGGCGTCTCTCCTCAGTGACTTGCTGATACAGCTTTACGTTCCGCACCGCGATAGCTGCCTGATCGGCGAAACTTTGCAGTATATGGCGATCATTGGCAGAAAACGCGATGTCGGTGGTGCGAAAGATATAGATTATACCGATGAAATCAGCCTCAATGACCATTGGCAGCGCGACGATCTGTTGTAGATATACCCCCGCCGCGGCGGCGATGAGCCGCAGGCGAAAATGCAGTCCCGGAATATGCCAGGCACTGACGCGAGACTTATCTTTCACTATCGGAATATCGGTCAGGAGCGGGGTGAAAAAGGGTAGGAGATGCCGTTCAATCCCATAACTGGCGCGCACGATGAACTGTGCCTCTTCTTGCAACGTTTGTGGAGCTTCGCGCAGCGCGATGAGACCGCCTTGTCCCTGTAACAGACTGACTGCGTTTTCTAAGATCAATCTCAGCAGTGAAGGCAACTCTAACCGCGCTGTCATAGCGCGGCTCAATTCCAGAAGGTATTCTCGTTGCTGAATTAAGTGATTATCAAACAATTTTC
>CAZSIG010000869.1:0-1734 GCA_964606195.1 uncultured Anaerolineales bacterium | reverse complement strand
AATTGGTAGCCCGCGGTGGTTTCTTCCAGTATATCGCGCCGAATCAGGCGGCGCAGGGCGGCGCGAGTGATGTCGTCTTTCGTAGGGCGGCTTTCCATAGCCGCCGTTGAAGCGGCAGGTATAGAAACCTGCCCTACGGCGGCGATTTCGCGCAGAAGCCGCTGCCCCGCGCGGACCTGCTCCGGCGTTTCGCCGGTGTCGTATTGCCAGATGTGGGTGAAATAGATTTCGCCGTCGCTGAACGCGGCTTCGAGCGCAGCTTCCACATCCGCTATATCCGCAACGACGGGCGCGGTGCGCTGTGCCCCCGCGTCGGCGCGTAACCGCTGGTTGATGTGCCGCACCACCGCGGCGCAGACTAGCTGCACGAGGTAGGGTTGACACCGCGTCGCGGCGATGATGGCGTCCACCGCTTCGGGGGTGTAGGTCAAGCTCCAATCGGGGACGCCGGGGTCGGTGACGAGGTCGCGCGCTTCGTCCTCTTCGAGGTAGGAGATGCGGAGCGGGCGCGCCCCGATGAAGTACGACGCCCAATCGGGGCCGAGTTCGGATAGTTCGTGCAAGCCCGCGAAGAGCAGGCGCAGTTCGGGGCGGTGCTGCATCCAGTGGCGCATCTGCGCCAGCAAGTCTTGGTCCAGCTTGCCCCCCGCGATTTTCTCCCCGATTGCCTCGAATTCGTCTAGTTCCAGCAGGATGACCTTATCGCGCAGGTGTGGGACCGCTCTGTCCAACCAGCGCGCGAAGACGCCGAACGGTCCCCTGTCCCATCGCTCATCATCGCGGCGCGGCGGCGCGGGGAGTTGAATGCGGCTGTGCGCGGCTGCCTCGCGCGTCACGGCGTGCGCCAAGCCGTGCAGAAACGCGGCGGTGTTTTCGGTGAGCGCGGCGTCCTGGCAATCGACGAAGACGGGGATGAAGTTGCCCGGCAGGAGCCAGGGGGCATGAGTGAGGAAGGAGGTCTTGCCCATGCGGCGCGCCCCGTACAGGACGATGGGCGGGGCTTCGCCCCAGAGGATTTCCGCCAATTCTTGCGCCAGGGCTTTTCGTCCCCTGAATATCTCCTCGCGGTTGCGCGGGACGGGCGTGCCCGCGACGTAGGGGTTTTGCATTTGACCTATATCGACCAACTGCGATTGGTTTATCTCGCGGTCTATGAGGTTAATCCAGCGTTCCATAAGCGGGTCGTATTCCCGTTTGGCGCGGCTGCCGAGCGCGGTCAGGCGAGTGCGCAGGTTCTCCAGCCTCTTTTGCGCCCCTTTTAGGCCTTTTTGGCGATTGAAAGGGGTGGTGGTATCGCGCGCGGCGGCGACGTCGCGGCTCACATCCAGCAGTGCGGGGAGCATTTCACGCGCGCCTTTGTCGAAATCGTCTAGTTCTTGAGGCAGCCAATCGATGCTGCGCTGTGCCCTGCCGATTTGTCCTAAATCATCACAAGCGGTCAATTCCTCAATCGTTATCGTGGTCAGGGCTTCGCGCGCCGCGTGGCTCTGCCGAAACGCGGCGGCTACTTCGTTTATCGCCTGCAGCCCCATATCGCGGTCCTCGTGATATATTTGCACCAACTGCCAGGACAGGAAGGGCAGCGGAAGCCAGATCATCTCGTCCCAGCGAATGGGGGAGAAGCGCCAGGCGCGGGCGGTATGTGGTGTGGAAGCCAAACGCGCGCGGGCTAGTAGCGAAAAATGTACCGGTAATTCTACTACGTACGCCCAAAGTCTGAAATAACCGATGCCC
>CAZSIG010000868.1:0-1745 GCA_964606195.1 uncultured Anaerolineales bacterium | reverse complement strand
GCGTCCCCTGCGCTCTCTGCGGTTAGTTATAGTGCGGTTTTGCGTAAGTCCTACACTTTAAGAAAGGTTTGTGTTATGAATGTCAATTTTGACCGAATTATTGAACGCCGAGATACAGAAAGCCTCAAATGGAACTGTTATTCCGAAGATGTGCTGCCACTGTGGGTGGCGGATACCGACTTCACCGCGCCGGAGCCGGTGATTCAGGCGCTGCACGAGCGCGTGGAGCATGGCATATTCGGCTACGCGCAATGTATGCCCGAACTCATCGAGGTACTCCGCGCCTGGCTACGCGATCGCTACGATTGGGAAGTCGCGGCGGAGGAGATGATTTTGGTGCCCGGCGTGATGCGCGGCGTCAACATGACTGCCCGCGCAGTGGGCAATCCCGGCGACGCGATAATGTTCCAACCACCGGTCTATTTCCCCTTCTTTGATGTGCCGCAAAACAGCGGACGCGAAGTACGTTTATCCGAACTGATACAAGTGAATAGGAACTACGAGATAGACTTTGATGACTTCGAGCGCGCCATCGCTGACCGCGCGCGATTGTTTTTGCTTTGCAATCCGCATAATCCGGTAGGGCGCGTCTTCACACGCGCGGAGTTGGAGCGTATGGCGGAGATTTGCCTGAGGCACAATGTGATCATCTGCTCCGACGAGATTCACTGTGACCTGGTATTCAGCGAGTACGAGCATATTCCGATTGCCACACTCTCCCCCGAAGTCGCGGCGCGGACGGTGACGGTATTTGCGCCGAGTAAAACCTTCAACATTCCGGGGTTGGCTTGCTCGGTGATGGTGATTCAAAATTCTGAACTGCGCGAAGCGGTGGAGGGTGCCGGCGCGGGGCTAGTTCATGGGGTGAACCTGCTGGGACAGGTCGCCGCGCTGGCAGCATACCGCGATAGTACGGAGTGGTTAGAACAGTTGCTGGCTTATCTGGAGGCGAATCGTGATTACACTCACGATTTCGTCAACGAGCGGCTGCCCGGCATTCGCATGACCAAGCCGGAGGGGACATATCTCGCCTGGCTCGATTGCCGCGCCGCGAATATTCCCGGCAATCCGCACGAATTTTTCCTAGACGAGGCAAAAGTCGCCCTGAATGATGGTGAAACTTTTGGGCCAGGAGGCGCGGGATTCGTCCGCCTGAATTTCGGCTGTCCCCGCGCTACGCTAACCGAGGCGTTAGAGCGTATGGAGACTGTGCTGGCAGAGATATAACAAAATTGCGCGAACCGCGTGGTAGTTAACCGCAGAGGACGCGAAGTATACTAAGGATCGTGGACTAATTATGGGTGCGTTTAGGCGGCAATGAGCACGTATGGCAATTACTACCACTTTTCTCCAGCGCGAGTCCGCGCAAGTTATTTAATTCTCATTCCTGAAAAGAGCGGGGCAGGGGTGACACACTCTTAAAGTGTGTCGCACTTGCCCCCTTGTTGATCTCTATTGTCAATATCCGCGCAGGACAGTAGTGGAAAAATGGTAAGCGATGAAGTATAACTTCAGAGGGTAGTGGTTAAGCTTGACTGATGGCACACTCGCGGTTGTAATAGTGAATAAACCTTCAATATCGTCTCGTGCATCTCATCAGATTTAGAGAAGGAAAGGGTTTTACGTACAGACCGTCCCAGACGCTGGCGGAGGGTGTTGTTCCAGCGTTCTACATGCGCGGGTTGCCCACTAGACTTGTTCCCAAATAAAATTTTGGACGGGTAAGTAATTATATGGGACGCGGA
>CAZSIG010000867.1:0-1751 GCA_964606195.1 uncultured Anaerolineales bacterium | reverse complement strand
GGCGCGCCGAGCGTAGAATTGAAGAGCGGTGGCAGTATATTAAAGATAAACTCGCAGAGTATCTACCGCGCTACAGGCATGATATGCCCCGCGATATTCGCGAGATTGCCGAATACTTGGGCATGTGAGAGGACAAATTTCCAAAGTCTTCTGTAGAATAATCCGCCCCGCGAGGTTGAACTTCGCGGGGCGTGTTTATTAGACATTATATCGATTTGTGTGACCGCGCCATTAATCGCCCGCAGATACCGCAGATTGACCTGATTCTCGCAGATTTTAGAGGCTGGGGCGCGGTTTTGGGTAGTCAAAAACACCAAAATCCGCGTTCCATTAGTTACGCGCCAACAAATCGAGATAACCTCTAATGTCTATTACTTAATGCCTCGAAAATAAACTGGTGCAATGGGGATTGCGCTCTACATAGGGCTTTCTCAAAGTCCAAACCGCGTGGTTAAAACCTCAAATAAGCTCTTTCTCAAGATGTCATGCTGAGCATAGCGAAGCATCTCGTTTTCGCTATAATTATTACTTGTTGATTAAGGGGCATAAAATTAACAGCAAAACGAGACCCTTCGCTGCGCTCAGGGTGACATATTATACCCACCGCGCGACTTTGAGAAAGCCCTAGCGCTCTACATGATACGTCAGGGCGGTATCCCCATACCACCGCTACCGCGGCGCGGCGGTTTTCGTTATTGGGGGAGAGCTATGCTCATGTAAATTACCTCACAAATCCATGTAGAGCTAATATTCACCGCCGGGGCGCGGAGAATGCAGAGATTAACATCAATGATCTCTATTGACTAACAATGAACGCGGTTTATGTAAAAAACTTCGTGTCCTCTGTGGTGAAATTATTGTGAACTTACGTAAGGTTTATTCATAATAGACGCGGCGCGAATTTATCTTCTGCCTCTGCTTCTGATGAAAGCTGCAATTTATACTTCTCCTCGATCTTTCCCTTCTTCAGACGATCGAGGATCATCGCGTGGTAATCTGAGTCTAGCTCAGCAGAGATGAACCTTCGATTGATGTTTTGGCAAACCTCTAGTTCGGAGCCGCTTCCGCCAAATAGTACCAGCACGATGTCGTCCTCTTGCGTACACGATTTTATCAACATCTCCGATAATTTTTGGGGAATTTGACAAGTATGGTAAGTTTTTTCGCGGGATACATTCTTGACTAGGTCGAAGTAAAACCACGAGTAGGGCATGCGCCCTTTGCTGCCGCGCGCGATATTGCGCCGAATGCGTGGGTCGTCAGGATTCTTGTAGGGTTGAGCCACGTTGTTTTTGTAGAAGTGATTGTTTTTGGTTTTACGGCAATGTAATACGCTCCTATGCGCGGTGGTGAACCTTTTGCGAGAGTGCCCGATATTGGTGTTGTATATCCAGGCGTAATCAAGCACTTCGTAGCATGCGGCATCCAGATAATTGACGCGCAGGTACGCGTTTTGCTGCGGATAGTTGATCATGAACATATTGCCCGTGTCTTTCAACACGCGCAGGCATTCTCGCGCCAGCGCGACATACCAATCGATGTACTCATCGAAGGCTGTGGTGTAGGATTTCTTGTTGTACTTGACGCCCACGTTATAGTCGGGATCTCCGTACACCATATCTACCGATTTGTCCGGCAGCCGCGCCAGCAAATCCATTATATCTTCGTTAAAGACGCGATCTAAAAACTCTTGCATATCTACCTTTGTATCAAGTTATATTGGGTACACTTCAGAAGTCGAATTGAAGAGA
>CAZSIG010000866.1:0-1754 GCA_964606195.1 uncultured Anaerolineales bacterium | reverse complement strand
ACCCCTGAACGACCGCCAATCGCCGACCTTGATAAACTGCCCATGCCCGCGTACGATTTGTTCAAGATGGAACGATACAGCAACCTGCAACCGACGGTGGACCGCGTATCGGGGGCGCGCAGTTTCAGCATTATGACCTCGCGCGGGTGTCCTTATCGTTGTCAGTACTGCTCACAATCGATTATGCCGCTCAAGTGGCGGATGCGTTCGCCGGAGAGCGTCGTCGCGGAGTGGCGACATCTGGTGCGCGAGCGCGGGGCAGAGGAGATTGGCGTGCTCGATGATTCGTTCAACATCAACCGCCGCCGCGTCCACGAAATATGCGAGCTGTTGATAGCCGAAAACCTCAATCACGTTCCTTGGATTATGATTAACGGCATTCGCGCCAACCTCGCGAATACAGAATTGTTAGCCAAAATGAAAATGGCGGGGTGCAAACGAACCGCGTTTGGTGTCGAGAGCGGCAACCAAGCGATTTTGGATAGCATCGATAAACATCTCACTATAGAACAAGTTCGCGCCGCGTTTCGCGCCGCAAAAGAGGTAGGCATGGAAACTATCGGTTTCTTCATGATCGGACTTCCAGGGGAGACTGAGGAGACCATGAACCAGACGATCGACCTCGCGATTGAACTCGACCCCGTTGTGGCGAATTTCTCAATGACTACGCCGTTTCCGGGCACGAAGTTGTACGACATCGTGAAGGAGAACGGGCACTTGCTAATGAACTCATGGGACGAGTTCGTGTTCTTTGAGGGGAAGGCGCGGTACGAGATGGGAGATTTAACCGCGGAGTTGATGGAGCGTAAATGGAAAGAGGCGCATCGGCGGTTCTATCTGCGCCCCAGTCGCGTTATCGGCACTCTACTGCGCCCGCAGACTTGGCTCGACCTCCCGCGCACGGTTAGAATGGCGTGGAATACTATCTTTCCCAAACAATCTGAATTGGAGTGAGCGATCATTGTAGACGCATCATTTCGCTAAATCGGTACAAATGTGTTAAAATAGGACGCGAATGATAAAACTAATATTGGACACTGATTTTCACTGATGAACACTGATGTTTTCGGCCCTACGCGGATTTGTGGGGTAGGGCAGGTTTCTTACCTGCCGTTGCAGCTCAGTACACAGAACGGCGGCTAAGAAAGCCACCCTACGCAGTTGCCCCATTTTTTCCATAAAAGTCATCAAATCAGTGCAAATCTGTGTTCATCAGTGGTCAATTAACTACGACGCGGTTCGCTGATTCTCATTGATTATTATGCGCGACTTAAACAATTGTCTTTTCGACTATCACCCCGCGATGCTCGAAGTGATAGCCCAAAATTGGGACATAGAATTGGCTGTCTCGGATAAACGCGAGATGATTAGCCAACTCGCGGAGGAGATGCTACAACCCGCGGCGGTGGCGCGAATACTAGAAATACTGTCCGCTGAGGAACGCGCCGCGCTGGACGAGGTTATCGCGGCGCGGGGGAGCATCAAGGCGGCGCCGTTCACGCGCCGCCGCGGTGAGATTCGCAGTTTTGGGCCCGGAAGTCTGCGGCGCGAACAACCCTGGCGCGCCCCTGTCTCTTCCATCGAGATGCTCTGGTATCGCGGGCTGATATACAAGGGGTTCGCAAAACTTGACGACTATATCGGTGAGGTAATTTTTATTCCCCATGATTTATTGGCACTGCTGCCCGCCGCCGCGCTACCGCCCGTCACCCTGCAACTTAATCCTGTCCCTGCCCCCGCGCAGACCTACACCC
>CAZSIG010000865.1:0-1754 GCA_964606195.1 uncultured Anaerolineales bacterium | reverse complement strand
GTATCCGCCGCGGCAGGATCGCCGACGATGACCACCTCATAAGAATCGCCCAGCCCAAAGTTCAGCGCGGTCATCAAGAAGGTATACCCCGACGGCGTTTGCATGATCTGACGGGAAAAGGCGCGCGCTAACTGCGCGGCGCGCTGCTCCAACTCGGCATTCGCGGTGATCCGTCCCAAGCGCAGCAGATTCAACATCGCGACCGAATTCCCCGACGGTATCGCACCATCGTAAATCTCTTTCTGGCGCACCAGCAGCTCCTCCGCGTCATCGGCGGTGGCATAGAAACCGCCGTTCTCATTATCCCAGAAATACGCGATAAAATCGGTGTTCAGTTCGAGCGCGGTGCGCAGATATTGTACCGCGAAAGTCGTCTCGTACAATTCCAATAACGCCCAAATCATAAAGGCGTAATCGTCCGCATGCGCGGCAATCGCCGCCTCGCCGGCGCGGTAGCGGTGCAATAATCTGCCGTCGGCGGTGCGCAGTTCGTTAAGGACGAAATGCGCGGCGCGCTCGGCAGCGGTGGTGTACTCCGCTTCAGCGAAGACGCGCCCCGCCGTCGCGAGCGCGGCGATCATCAAGCCGTTCCAATCGGTGAGAATTTTGTCATCCTTGTGCGGGTGGACGCGCCCCTCGCGGTGGGTGAATAGCTTACGCCGCGCCGCTTCCCATCGGGCGCGTAGCTCATGTACCTCTATCTCCAATTCCGCCGCGAGCTGTCCCCATGATTTGTGTAAATGTAGGATATTCGCGCTGGTTTTGACGCCGGTCGCTTCCTCCATATAGTTGCCGCCGCGCTCTACGTTGAAAACTTTGATGACCAAATCCGCCTCCGCGTCATCCAACACTGCGCGCAGTTCCGCCTCCGTCCAGACGTAGAATTTGCCCTCCTCGCCCTCGCTGTCCGCGTCCTCTGCGGAATAGAAGCCCCCCTCCGGCGCGGTCATGTCGCGCAGCACGTAGGTGAGTATCTCACGCGCGGTGCGCGCGTACTCCGCCGCGCCGGTCGCCTGATACGCTTCGGTATACGCGAGCGCGAGTAATGCCTGGTCGTAGAGCATCTTCTCGAAGTGCGGCACGAGCCACTCCGCGTCGGTGGCGTAGCGGTGAAAGCCGAAGCCGATGTGGTCGTAGATACCGCCGCGCCGCATCTCGTGCAGCGTCTTTTCGACCATGTTCAGCGGGCGCGCGTAGCCTTTGCGCTGCCAGTAGCGCAGTAGAAAGAGCAAATTGTGCGGGCTGGGGAACTTCGGCGCGGTGCCGAAGCCGCCGCGCGCCGCGTCGTACCGGCTAGCGAGTTGCGTATACGCGGTGTCGAGCGCGGTTTCGTCTAACTCGTCACCCGCCGCGCCACGCGTGGTTCTCTGTAGCACTCCTACAATCTGGTCAGCGGAGCTAAGTAATTCAGCGCGCCGCGCCGTCCATGCCTCTTGAATACGCGGAATTAAATCCAACATGCCGACGCGCCCGAAGCGCGTCTCGCGTGGGATGTACGTCGCGGCGAAGAAGGGCTTTTTGTCGGGCGTCATGATGATGGTCAACGGCCAGCCGCCGCTGCCGATCATCATCTGGCAGATAGTCATGTAGACGCCGTCAATGTCTGGGCGTTCCTCGCGGTCGACCTTGATGGAGATAAATGCCTCGTTCATCAACCGCGCCACTGCGGGGTTCTCGAAGCTCTCGTGCGCCATGACGTGGCACCAGTGGCAGGTGGAGTAGCCGATGGAGAGGAAGATCGGTTTGTCGGCGCG
>CAZSIG010000864.1:0-1755 GCA_964606195.1 uncultured Anaerolineales bacterium | reverse complement strand
TGGGACTAGAATTGTATGATAATGATCTGAGTGGTAGCATTCCTGAGGAGTTGGGCAACCTGTCGCATTTGGAAATTCTGGATTTAGGTTTTGCTTATCCTGATGCCTATCGCAATGGTCTACGCGGTAGCATTCCTGCAACATTGGGCAACCTAACGAACTTGGAAATACTTTCCTTGCTCGATAATCAACTAAGCGGAGGTATCCCTGAGGAGTTGGGCAATCTGACACACTTGAGGTATCTTTCATTGGGGCGCAACCACCTGCAGGGGAACATCCCCGCGGTGTTAGGTAACCTAGCATACTTGGAACACCTTCACTTATCGTACAATCAACTGAGCGGCAGCATCCCTGCAGAGTTGGGCAACCTGGCGCACTTGCGCTATCTCTACCTATACAACAACGACCTGAGCGGCAGCATCCCCGCGGAGTTGGGCAACCTGGCACACTTGGAGGTGCTCTATCTCAATAATAATCTCCTAAACGGTGCGCTGCCGCAGAGTTTGACCAATCTCCAGTTGGAGTGGTTTTGGTTTCATAATACCGATTTGTGCGAACCGGGCGACGCGGCATTTCAGAACTGGCTGGCACGCATTCCGTTTTTGCTGCGAACAGAGATCATTTGCCCCGCGCAAGTACCTACTGCCGCGCCGGTAGTTGCGGATGATGAGCCATCAGAAGTGCCCGAAGCGAGCACGCTGCTGCTGTTGGGCAGCGGGGTGGCGCCGCTGGTGGGGTATGTCTGGCGGCGGTATGGGCGCGGTAGAAACAAGTGGTAGTAAACCGCGCGGTGAGTAGTATAGCTATAGCACAAAGACCCGAAGGGTTTCGGAAAACCCTTCGGGTCTGCTAATTTTTTACCGCGCGGGATTTAGCCCCGCGCTTTGCTTTTATTTAACGAAATGGTATAATTGTGGAAGCACATTGACTAACTCTCACGTTTTACCCATCACGCATTATTTTACAGGAGAACAAGTATGTTACTTATCGAAGATTTACAAGTAGAAATCGCGGGGAAGACCGTGCTGGAGCACATCGACATGGAGATAAGCCCCGGAGAGACGCACATCCTCTTCGGTCCCAACGGTTCGGGCAAGACCTCCTTGTTGATGACGCTGATCGGTTATCCCCAATACAAAGTGACGAACGGCAGAATAGTTTTTAACGGAGTAGATATTACCCATAAGCGCATCGACGAGCGCGCGCGGTTGGGCATCGGCATGTCCTACCAGCGCCCGCCGACCATCAACGGCTTGAAGACGCGGCAGATGGTACAGCTTTGCGCCAAAGACAGCCCCGATATCGCGGAGCTGGCGGCGAAAGTCAATTTCACCAATTTCTTAGACCGCGACGTGAACGCGGGATTTTCGGGCGGAGAGATAAAACGCTCGGAGTTGTTGCAGTTGATGGCGCAGAATCCGCAACTGATGCTCTTCGACGAGCCGGAGTCCGGCGTGGATTTGGAGAATATTACCCTGGTGGGCAAGACCATCGCGCAGTTGTTGGAGAAGGCACGCGTACACCCCAAGGGCAAATCCATGATGCAGGCGCGCCGCGAACGCACCAAGATGGGGTTGATTATCACCCACACCGGCTATATTTTGGATTATCTGAACGCGGACAACGGGCACGTACTTTACAATGGCGTGATAAGTTGTAGCGATAATCCGCGTGAAATCTTACAGTGTATCAGCAACGTTGGTTATGAGGAGTGTATACAATGCACAATAGAGAAAACGAAATAAGAGAACTCGC
>CAZSIG010000863.1:0-1758 GCA_964606195.1 uncultured Anaerolineales bacterium | reverse complement strand
CCGTTTTCTCGCAGAAAACGGGTTTTTTGATTTCTACGCTTCGCGGTATAATGGGTGCGACTGTAAAGATGACTAGAGCTTTTTCGAAATTCAAACCGCGTGGTATCATCCGCCGCAAGGAGAATGGGTTGTGCTTAATAAGGGAATTTACACGGAAATTCCTCTTAACATATCAGAGATACATCAAGATGAGCTTAACATCGCGAATAAGTTCCGTAGTAATCCGCTGCGCTGGAATGGACAGTTTTCGCCGCAACTCGTTCAAACGCTTTTGCGTGAATATGCTTCTCCTACCGCGACGTTATTTGATCCTTTCTTGGGTAGTGGTACACTTCTTTTGGAGGCTGGACTCGCGGGGTTTGCCGCGAGTGGTACGGAGATTAACCCCGCCGCGGTCAATCTGGCGCGAACTTACAAGTTCATCAATGTCCCAATGACGCGGCGTCGCGTTTTCCTGCGAGCGATTACCAAGCTATTGCAACGCGAGTTTCCTCAACATCTTCCGCTTTTTCAAAGCGTTGACCATAATGCCGATGAGAGGAACTCTGAGGAGATAAAGGCGACGCTCGCGAACTTGGCTATAACGACCGAGGAACGGTTACAACGTCAATTATTAGAAACTTTGATGGTGATGCTCGACTTTTATAAGCCGGGGTTATCCGTGAAAAAGGTGTTTGCTAAATGGAGCAAACTAAGAAAAATTATCATCGAGCTGCCATTCTCCGCGCCGCCGCTTCAAGTGTTTCACGCAGACGCGCGGCAAACTCCGTTGGCTGACGCGGGGGTTGACCTCGTGATTACTTCTCCCCCTTACATCAATGTGTTTAATTATCATCAACAGTATCGCGCTTCGATGGAGGCGTTGCATTGGAATCTACTCAAGATAGCCAAGTCCGAAATAGGGGCTAATAGAAAACATAGAGGTAATCGGTTTTTGACTGTTATACAATTCTGTCTTGATATCGCGCAAACGTTCAATGAATTGCGCAGGGTGTGTAGTCCGAACGCGAGGGTGATTTTTGTAGTGGGTAGAGAATCTACGGTCAGAGGAACGGCATTTCTCAATGGCGCGATTGTGGCAGAAGTCGCGCATAGAGCGTTGGGCTTCGATTTGATTCTTAGACAAGAGAGAGTATTTCTCAATCGGTTTGGCCGAAACATTTTCGAGGACATTTTGCACTTCGCGCCACCGCGAGAAACTTCTCAGAAGGCATTCCTAGACCGCGCCAGGGAAATAGCTCAAGATGTATTGCAGGACGCGTGTTTGATGGCTTCTGACGGAGCGAAGGATGATATAAAGACAGCCCTCGCGAATATATATGAAGTTCAACCATCTCCATTGCTCAACGGGACGAAGGATTCGGACAGCGCGAAAAGGAGTACAAAATGCTGAATTTGCCCTCTCCTCATGGTGATAAACTTAACGCACTTATTCAAAACAATAAACTTCCCGCGGATGACTTGCTGCGAGTACAGCAAGCGATTGCGCGTTACGAACGATGGATACAACAATTGCGCGCGGTCAGGGGTACTTATTCAGAAATTGTTGCGCGAATGGTCTCTCTTTTGGAAGAATATAAGCGATATGTCGAGGTGGATTTAATCTTCGATAGCGCTGACGATTTTCTTTATCGGCAGAAGCATATTCGCGCCCTTATGGAAGATTATAACGAAAATGACGTATTAGGTAGAGGGTATTTTTGATGTCCCTGCAACTTATCCAACAATATCATACCCAAGTCGAGCGCATCGTCCAAT
>CAZSIG010000862.1:0-1765 GCA_964606195.1 uncultured Anaerolineales bacterium | reverse complement strand
CTTAGTGGTTAAACAGGAGTTGACGACATGAACCATAATTCCGATGCTTTGCCCAAATTTCAAACCCTCTTGCGCGAACTCTTTCAGTTCGACGCGGCGGAACTCTACTTCGGCATTTACCGCATCCTCAACGAGAAACGCGCCCAAATCGAACAGTTCATCGAGACGCGCCTGCCCGAAGTTGCAGACGAGGCTTTCGAGACCTACGCGGCGGTAGACCGCGCCGCGCTGGAGGAGGACTTGGCGCAAATCAGGCAAAAAATCTGCGCCGATTTAGGCGCGCACGCGATTGATGAGCAGGGCCAACTCAAGCTGTTCCATGAGTCTAACTTGGGACAACAATACCTCGCGAAACAGGACGAACTGGCGCAGCTCGCGGTAGCCGCCGCACTCAAAAACCGCGCCTATAACGACCTCTACACCTTCTTCGCACGCTACTACGCCGACGGCGATTTCGTCACCAAGCGGCGCTACAGCTACCAAGAAGTCTACGCCATCCCCTACAACGGCGAGGAGGTCATGCTGCATTGGGCGAACCGCGACCAATACTACGTCAAAACGGGCGAACGGTTCAAGGCATATCAGTTTCGGCTGCAAGATTATACCGTCGCGTTCGCCCTGCACAACGTCGATACGGAGCAGAACAACAATCGGGGCGAGAAGCGGTATTTCGTGTTCGCCGGCACGCCTATGGACGCCGATGATCCCCTCTTTGCGAATATGCCCGACGCGGTGCAGTGGGACGCGGCGACTCAGACTCTCACCATCTATTTCATCTATCGCCCGCTGACCGACGCGGAGAAGGAGGAGTACGGCAATCGTAAGCCGCAGGGCAAGCTGAACGCCGCGGCGGAGGCGGCGATTTTGCCCCTGGTGCCCGATGTGCAACTGCGCGGGCTGTTGGCGCAGATGCACGGCGAACAATCGAAGCTCGGCACGCGCCTAGACGATTTCACGCGGCGCAACTCCAGCGATTTTTTCATTCATAAAAACCTGCGCGGCTTCCTGCGTCACCAGCTCAATTTCTATATCAAGAACGAAGTTCTGCTCCTCGATGACCTGATTGAGCACGGCGCGGCGGTGGCGGAGCTGGAGACGCGCCGCGCCCGCCTCGTGCGCGATATCGGGTATAAAATCATCGACTTTGTGGCGCAGGTGGAGAATTTTCAGAAGCGGCTGTTCGAGAAGAAGAAGTTCGTGCTGCGTACCGATTATTGCCTGACCCTCGACCGCGTGCCCGAGGCGCTGTGGGGGGAGGTGCTGGCGAACGCGGCGCAAATCGCCGAATGGCGCGCCCTCTACGCGCTGGACGATTTGCAGGCGGCGGCGGGGATGTTCGGGGAGTTGGACGCGGACTTTCTGCGCGCCCACCCCACTTTGGTGGTCGATACGCGGCATTTCTCCGCCGCGTTCAAGTGGCGGCTGTTGGCGGAGTTCGATGACCTGGACGGCGCGGTGGACGGGGTGCTGTTGCACAGCGAGAACTTTCAAGCCCTGCGCCTGTTGGCGGAGAAATACCGCGAACGCGTCAAGTGCGTCTACATCGACCCGCCGTACAACACGGGCAATGACGAGTTTATCTACAAGGATAGTTATCAACATTCCTCTTGGTTGAGCATGATGGCGGATAGGTTGATATTAACGCGTGATTTGATGAGTGATAATGGCGCGGTTTTTATCAGCAACGATGATAATGAACAGGTAAATTTAACCCGACTGATGATTCAATTATTAGGGGAAGAAAATTTCGCGGCTTTGCTAATCG
>CAZSIG010000861.1:0-1767 GCA_964606195.1 uncultured Anaerolineales bacterium | reverse complement strand
TCGACCTACCTGCTCAATGGGCGGCAAATGAGTTCATACGCGGGCAATACGATATATTGCTGCCACCTGAGATAACCGACGACGCGGCGGAGTTATGGTTGGTTGTAAATGGCGAAGAACTGCTGCTTACCGAAATCGCGATAGATGTGGTTACGCGCAGTTTCACGAAGCCGGCGGTGGCAAATGAGCAGGTCGCGCGTCTGGGCGACGCGGTTGATTTCATCGGCTACGAGATAGGCGAAATCGACGCGACGGTGCCCATCACGTTGTACTGGCAGGCGCGGCAGCCGCTGGAGACAAGTTATACCGTCTTCGTGCATGTGCTGAACGACGCGTGGCAGGTGGTTGCCCAGCGCGACGCTGTGCCGATGAACGGCATGCGCCCGACGACGGGCTGGGTGGAGGGCGAGTATATTGTGGATGCTTACGAGATTCCGCTAGAGACGGACATCGCGGTGGGGGAATACAAGGTTGAAATTGGCATGTACGACGCGGTGACGGGACAGCGGCTGCCGGTGTATAATAATTTGGGGAATGAAGTCCTCGAACGGCGCGTGTTGTTGACGCGGCAAGTTGAAGTTGTGCGCTAGCGCGTTTGTGGGACAAGATAGCCAGGGCATTCTCAAAGTGTCATGCTGAACGCAGTGAAGCATCTCGTTTCCGTACAAATTAGTGTTTAGGTGACAAATAACGCGATTGTTGAACCAGAACGAGACCCTTCGCTGCGCTCAGGGTGACATACTATGCAAATCGCGTGACTTTAAGAAATCCTTATCAAGATAGCCCAACTTAGAAAATAGTGGTATAATTTACGATGTAAAGCGTATCGTATCAATTCGCGGCAGTATAACTTGCCGTTTTTGTAAAGGAGTAATAAATGACTTGGTCAGTAGTAAGGGGAATTTATAAAGAGGGCATAATCGAGCCTGTAATGCCAACACCTTATCGCGAGGGAATAGAGGTGTTAGTGCTGTTCCCAGAACAAGCCACATCAGAGAAGACATCGCGCGTTTGGCAAAAAATAAAACAAGGAATCGTTGACAAAGTGCCAGAATTGAAAAACATGACCGACGCGGAAAAACGCGCAGATTTTGACCGTCTGTCTACCGAAATCGCGACAAATTTACCATACAATTCTGTAGAAGAGTTTGAGCGCGCTATGTGGGGAGATGATTATGGTCTTGTTGGATACTAACATCTTCGTGATAGATAGATTTTTCCACCGCGACGCTCGCTACAACACGAACAAACGATTAGTAACTCTCCTGCCTCAAATAAAAGCAGGATTTTGTTTATTCTCTTTGTTCGAGCTTTGCGGCATATCTTCATTCAACCTATCCCCCTCGCGAACTATGGCGCTGGTGTTACTATTTTGACGAAGTATATGCCGTAGAAATCTTAGAACCTCGCGGATTGCAAACTACACTAGCGGATGAATGGCTAATAACATTCAGCGCCGAGATGTTTGAAAGGCTAGCGCGTAGAATGACATGGGGTGACGCGGTTCTACTAAAAACCGCAGAAGATTACGCGGTTGTGGCAATTATCACCTGGAACAAAAAACACTTCATAAACCGAACTAAAATAGCAGTAATTACTCCTGCTGAATTTTTGAGCAATCAAACGCTTGATTGATATTCATCCTAAGATTCCGCCATTTCTTATAGGACTTACGCAAAACCGCACTATAACTAACCGCAGAGAGCGCAGGAGACGCGGAGCTTATCTTGAGAGATTTTTTTGTACTTGTCATAAACAATCATAAAT
>CAZSIG010000860.1:0-1772 GCA_964606195.1 uncultured Anaerolineales bacterium | reverse complement strand
AAAACCCGATTTCTGTGTACCGTGCTAATTTAGAACTGAACAGCCCTGTCCTACGTTACGTCTCACGCATTACGTTTCACGTCTTTTACATGTCGCCCAACAGTATATTGGCGATCGTCTTGCTTACCCTTTCGTCCAATGTCCAATCTTTCTTCCATTCCTCTGCTGCATCTACCAGCGCTTCGCGAGACTGGGGAAAATCTTGTAGCAAGCTTTGAAAATTCGCGTCGTCTAGTATCCAATCCCCCCCTTGCATGACCGATGAGATGTAGTCGTCCAGTTTTTTAACAAAGATGGCGCGGAGCTGTTGTTCTCTTGCCGAAAGCACTTTTAATTCCGGCGTTTCATTAAGACGTTCGTTCTCTGCCGCACCGATTTTAGGTGACAGGCGTTGTTTTGCCGCGCTGAGAAGTTCACCGATCTTTTGTCGTTCCATCTGCGTGAGTTCAAAGTCCTCTAACTGCTTTCGCGAGTGAGAGAGGTATGCCTTGAACTTGTTGTCGTCGGCAATCCATGATGCAAATTCGATAATGCCGCGCATAGACATATTTCGCCTCCAATGTGTTCTTTTACTGTGAAGCTAAGAATGTTCCCTCTGAAAAAGGGGGAAAGTAAGCAAGTTCTTGTCCTTTTATGATCGCGTATGAGGGTATTTGAACGCGGTTTTTCAGTAGAGACATTACAATCCGAGCAGCTCAGCTATTCCACCCCAATGCTTTTCTATGCGGTTGTCCAGATCTTGAGCGTATGTCACCTCTTCTTCCCATGGAGTGGATTTCAACAATTCTTTCTCTGATTCTGTTAAGTCAAATTGGGCAAACACCTTTTCAGGATTCTCTTGTAGCAATCGTCTGAATTTAGAGTCGCTTGCCGCCTGGGCAATGATTTCATTTACCTGAGACATATTTCCCCTCCGTGTGAACGCGAATACGCTGAATGGTTTTGAAGTGGCGCGGTTATAGTCCGAGAAGCGTTTTGAGATCGTTCAGTGTGAGTACTGATTTCGATTGACGCTCATCTAGTGACCAGTTAAGCTGTGCTAGGTGATTTACATCTAACTGTCCAAGAGTCTGTTTCTCGATTCCCGTTAGATCGTAATCGCGCAGTGCTTGGTTTGGTTGGTAGACCAACTGCTTAAAGAAATCGTCGTCGTTGAGGGCGCGAGAGATTACTTCTTGTAATGCTTCTTCAGACATGCTTTTAACACTTTCCGATCAAGTTGTAGTTATTATGTTTATGATACTAGCAAAACCGTTCTTAGTCAATGGTACTTTTATCCCAACCAATGACTAGAGCCTACTGATAAGAGGGAGATGGTTAGTAAATTAGTGGATGGCGCGATCTTCTGCTATTTTGTGATCGCGCAAGGTCGTAAATGAGCGCGTTTCAACCGTTTGAATAGGAATTTTCAAAGTCGATCATCCTCCCGCAGGTTGAGGCAAATCAAGTGTAACTCAACAACCCTTATAATATCACAAATAGCGCGATTAGTCAAGAAGCGTCGTTAATATTGTTAATATATTGTGGTTACTGAAAAAGAACATTGGCGGTTATGCCTATTACTTTAATTGTCACTTACTATAGGGCTTGCGCAAATTCACAATAATTTAACTGCCGAGAGCGCGGAGATTTCTTAAAGGAATAGATTTATAACTAGCATACGCGGTCATAACCGATCATTTAAGGTCATATTTTTCAAGCGTAACAAATTGTAGCTAAACCTCTGCGCTCCCCGCGCCCTTGGCGGTAAAATGATTCTGAATTTGCGTAAG
>CAZSIG010000859.1:0-1775 GCA_964606195.1 uncultured Anaerolineales bacterium | reverse complement strand
TAAGCGCACCCATAAAGGGTGCGCCTACACGGTAGCCGCAGGCTTTACGCCTGCGCTTGTTTCCAATAATATCATTTAATGAGGAGATATATGCAGATGAAAAAGAGTTGTGTTGTATTGACCATATTGATATTTTCGTTGATGATCGCAGTGATTAGTGGGTGCGGTGGAGGAGATGAGCCGACGCCCGTGCCGACCGCGACGAAGGTTCCCCTGCCTACGGATACCGATGTGCCGACCGCGACGCCCTTGCCACCGACGGATGAGCCAGCTACGAGCACACCGACCAAAGCCCCTTCTGACACGCCGACCGCGACCGCGCTGCCCGCTACGCCAACTACAGAGGAAGCCGCCTGTGATAATATCGCGACTTTCGTCAACGATGTAACTATTCCCGACGGTATGCCGGTCGCGGCGGGAACGAATTTCGTCAAAACCTGGCGTATCCGTAATATCGGCACTTGTACCTGGACTACCGCCTACACGGCGGTGTTCGTCGAGGGTGAGAAACTAGGAGATACGGAGGCAATTTCGCTGTCTGAGGAGGTCACGCCTGACGAGGTAGTAGACATCTCCGTGAGCCTGACCGCGCCCAAAGAGCCGGGAACTTATAGGAGTCATTGGAAGCTGCAAAGTGGCGATGAAGAGATTTTCGGCACCGGACCCGACAAAGATAAATCGTTCTGGGTCGAGATCGTCGTCCCCGCGATGGATGCGGCAACGCCGACCGCGACGGAGTAGAGACAAAGCGGGCAAACCTATATGTTTGCCCGCGATATGCTTACCGTAGGACTTACGCAAATTCAGAATAATTTCACCGCCGAGGGCGCGGAGAACGCAGAGTTTTCTGGATAATTTTTTAGCGCGCCGCGAATATGACTTTTAATGCACGCTTATGATTGGGTATGACGAGCACAAAAAAATCTCTCCCGATACTCTCCGCGTCCGTCGTTTATCCCCGGACGGGGACGCTCTCGGCGGTTAGTTATAGTGCGATTTTGTGTAAGTCCTATACCGATGAATCAAAAAGTCCTCGCACAACCGCGAGGGCTTTTTTTATTGTGTCCAATAACAGCGCGAAACTCCGCGTAATCTTGTATCGTAAAGCGTTTTAGAAGGCAATTTTTTAGCTAATGACGAAAAGGAGATACTATGAGAAGAAGACAAGGTTGTTTAGAAGGCTTGATGGAATTGGCGTTTTTGACGATGATTTTCGACTGGCTGCAAGATAATTTCGGGTTCGGGCGCGGCGCGTCCTGTACCGGCATCGGCTGCGGGGTGATTATGATGATAATCTTCCTGCTGATGGCTTGCTCGATTTGCACTGGTACGAATTGGCTGCGGGCTTTTTGATTTAGAAGCATTTGCCACTAATTGCGCGAATTTTCACTGATTTTTAATTCCATAAAACTTACACAAGTCCACAGTAAATTCGCGCGATCAGCTTACAAATGATTGCTAACAGACATCAATGAACGCGATGTAGAGACTTCGGAAGTCTGGGATTTGTGTAACTCCTATTCCAAAGTAAAGGTGCGACGTACTCTCTTCAGTGCGTCGCACCTTGATTCCTACACACTTTACTAAGGATCGCGAATTAAATAACTTACTCACTTGGCGCGGTCAGCGTCCCCGTAAAGGGGACGGCTACATTGTAGGCGCACCCTTTATGGGTGCGCTTAGACGGCAATGAATGCGTATGAAAACTATTAACGAGATCTCCTAGCGCGAGCCAGACCTGAACTGCGAAGTTATTTAATTCTCATTTCTAATGA
>CAZSIG010000858.1:0-1778 GCA_964606195.1 uncultured Anaerolineales bacterium | reverse complement strand
AGCTTGGCGTTCACGTCGAAACTACCGGCACGATTGGGACTAACTCTTATCAACTGCCGATCATCTCTAACACCAAATGGCTCATCTGGACAGTATATCAAGATGAAACCAACGGCAAATTATACGAGAGCGAGATGATTCTGGTAACTGTACAAGAGAGTGATGTGGCGGGGCAGGATTTGACTTTAGAGAGGAAACGCAATCTTCCGGCGCGGCGTTGTTGGGATATCGACCCCACCAAAGCTAAGCGGCTGGAGTTACCCTATGAAGGAAATCTCTTCCCGCCCCTGGTAGATATTCAAGCTAACACCTTCTCAGGCAACAGTACTGTACGCGTTTGCGCCAAGCCGATTCGCGATGCCTATCGCGGTTTCGATATCATCGACTTCGGCTATGAACTAGAGGCACACGACAGCGCGGGGTACCCGATCAAGCAGAACTTCAACAAGAAGGTGCGCTTCATTTTCTACTTCGATATGGCTGCGCTGCAGAACGTGCCTTACTACTCAATCTTGGGAGCTTATCCTAGCCCGCAAGATTTGAAAGTACGCTACTATTCCACCACCGAAGGCCGTTGGACTTCGCTGAGTGATACAGTTGTGGACGCGGAAGATGGGTTCGTCACTGGCAAAGTTAATCACTTCTCAGCGTTCAGCGCGATGTCAGCGTTCAGCGCAATGTCTACGCGAACTCACAAGATCTACATGCCACTGATTTTCAAGAATCTTGGTGGGTAATAACCGGTAGAGACATCTTTGTTTAGCGCAGAGGGGCTAATCTTCGGAGATTAGCCCCTTTTTATGCTTTGTGTTATAATTTTTCGCGATGAAGACTTCACAGGAAAAGTTGCTACACGCTTTAACTGCTTATGTCCCCCAATACGTCGTCCGGCAAATTCAGGACGCCCCGACCGCGTCGCTAGTTGGGCGCGCTGATCGCCTAATCGCCGCGGTCCTTTTCGCGGATGTGTCCGGCTTTACGCCGATGTCCGAGAGTTTGGCGCGCTTGGGCAAAGCGGGTGCGGAGGAATTGACGCGTGTACTGAACGAATACTTTTCCACGATGATAGACTTAGTACGCGGCTACGGGGGGGTGATCATCAAGTTTGGGGGCGACGCGATGACGGTGATGTTCGCCGATGCCGCAAATACGGATGATGAGGTTACAACCGCTACATTGGTCAAGACCGCCTGCGCGTGCGGGTTGGTTATGCAAAAACGAATGAGTGGCTTCAGTGCTGTACAAACCGCGGGTGGTGAATTCAGCTTGCGCATGAAGATCGGCATCAGCGCGGGGAAAGTGCTGTTCGCGAACGTCGGCGACGCGGCGCGCGGACTAGAATACGTTCTGGCGGGTCATGCACTCGACCGTATGGCAGAAGCGGAACACCACGCCACCGCGGGGGAAGTAGTGCTCGACAGCTTGTGTGCGCAGAATCTATCGGAAATAACTTGGGGCGAAGCACGAGAAGATTTTCGCGTAGTAGTGGCAGTGCAGAATGCCCCTTCCGCGATTGAAACACGCGGGGACGAATTGGCTGGACTATCTCCAGACCAACAAAAAGCTATGTGCGAACAGCTTGTCCCTTTTATCCCCCCGGCGATCTACCAGAGATTACTCAGCGGACAGCAGCGCTTTGTAGGAGAACACCGCCGCGTCACCAGTCTATTCGTCAGTTTCACCGGACTAGATTACGAGAATGATTCGGCGGTGAGCGCGAAACTACAACGTTATTTCACCGCCATGCAGCAGATCATCAATCGATACGAGGGGCGGCT
>CAZSIG010000857.1:0-1783 GCA_964606195.1 uncultured Anaerolineales bacterium | reverse complement strand
CATCTGCCAGTCTCTTGGCATTCGCGTGATCCTCAGCCAAACGCTCGATCATCTCATTTAGCGCCACAACGCCCGCCGCGGCGAGAAAGCCTGCCTGGCGCATTCCGCCTCCCAAGATTTTGCGGGCGCGGTGTGCCTCGTGAATAAAGTCTCGTGTGCCGCACAGCACCGATCCCACCGGACAAGCCAAGCCCTTCGACAAGCAAAAAGTCACTGAATCTACGTCGCGTACAAGTTCGCGCACATCTATCTCTAACGCGACCGCGGCGTTGAAAACGCGCGCCCCGTCCAGATGAACCTTTAACCTTTGTTCGTGAGCGAATTCACAAACTCTCCGCGTGTATTCCGGTGTCAACACTACACCTCCGCAGCGATTGTGAGTGTTCTCCAAGCAAAGCAACCGCGTACGCGGAAAGTGCGCGTCGTCGGGGCGAATGGCACTCGCGATGTCTGCTAACTCAATCGTCCCATCGGGCTGATTTTCGACCGTCCAGTGGTGTATGCCCCCTAACGCCGCGGAGCCGCCCGCCTCGTAGATAAAAGTGTGCGATTGATCCCCTAGAATTATCTCGTCACCGCGCCCGCAATGCGCGAGCAGCGCGATCAGATTTCCCATCGTGCCGCTGGCGACGAACAACGCGGCTTCCTTGCCAAACATCTCTGCCGCCATCTCTTGTAATTGATTAACTGTAGGGTCATCACCAAATACGTCGTCTCCCACTTCGGCGCGATAAATCGCCTCGCGCATCGCCGGAGTGGGATGCGTAACGGTATCACTACGTAAGTCTATCTGTCGTATCGTCATTAGTTTGTGCCTCCAGTTAAATCTGGGTCAACTCAGATTCGTGGGGTAGATTATGATAAGCTACCACGCCGTGCGTAATGCCGACGTAGGGCGGCTTTCTTAGCCGCCGTTCTAGATCATTATCACCCCCAACGGCAGGTATGGAAACCTGCCCTACCCCACAAATCCGCGTAGAGCCTTAAATCTTTACCACTGAGCCACCGAGACAACTCTGCGCTAGGGCTTTCTCAAAGTCAGGCAACCTCCCGCAGGTTCAACCAAAGGAAAATCAAACCTGCGGGAGGTTTTGGCGGCGCGGTCTGTACTTTGAGAAAGCCCTAACTCCCCGCTCTCTGTGTCTCTGTGGTGAAATGGTTCTTTTTTGTTCTTGCAATATCCGATAATGTATGCTATACTTAACGGTGCTCGTCAAAAATACTATATATAGTATTAAAAGTGATATTTTATACAAGTGGTAGTGTTCGTTTTACGCGGTAAGGAGTTGGCTAATGCAATGTCCATTTTGTGAATCTTCTAAATCTAGGGTGGTAGATACTCGCGGGATCAACAACACTATTCGCCGCCGCCGCGAATGTCAAACCTGCGGTAAACGATTTACTACCTACGAGCGCATCGCGTCACCGGGCATCAAGGTAGTAAAACGAGACGGACGCAAAGAGGATTATGACCGCGAAAAGTTATCGGCTGGCGTGAAGTTGGCATGTACCAAGCGTCCCGTCGCGGAGGCTGATGTCGATAATCTGGTTGAGTTGGTGGAGGAAGAGATACACAATGTAGGACGTTCGCAGATTAAGAGCAAACTCATCGGTGAGCTTGTGCTGGAACGGCTGCGCGATCTCGACGAGGTCGCCTATGTGCGCTTCGCTTCGGTATATTTCCCCCTAAAAGATTTAGCTAGTTTGCAAGAGAAGATGATGCAATTGTTACAAGTTACAACGTAGGCGAATTATAGCATACTTCCCCGCGCTGCGCAATGGG
>CAZSIG010000856.1:0-1789 GCA_964606195.1 uncultured Anaerolineales bacterium | reverse complement strand
AAACCCTCGCGGCAATGGTCACTTGAGTATTTTCAGGCGTGTGCCGCGGGGGCTAGAGCGAGAAGAGAATTCCTCGTTGAGGAGGGCATTTACAAACGTGGTGAGCTTCTAGCCCGCCCGGAGAGGGTGCAACCACAGATGGAAATCTGCAACCTTAATCCTGTGAATTACCAAAACGCACTCAGAGAAGAGGCGCGGACGATGACCGAATTGATGTTCAACGAGTTCCTCGCGGTCAAAAGCTTGCTTTCCTTCCCGAATTGGCATGACATTACTACTTCGATCGCCGCGCAAATCCCCACTTTAACCCTGAGACGATTACCTGAGCCGCGCCTAAAAATATCGCTGTTGATTAAAGATTATGTAGAACAGACCATTACCGAAGCGCGCCGCGTCGATGGCGCCCCCTTGGTTGCTACATTCGGGCCCGGCAAAGGGGAAGAATTAGTGCCCCTGACCCGAAATGGGTTCAGTGTGTTGTGTCTGGACGCGCACAGCTATGATACAATCAGAGGTTTGTTCGAACATACATTTGAGCTTGCGGCATTTCCCGCGCCGGAGATAATCGCGATCTGTGAGGGCGCAAATGTAGATATGTCCGCTTTCGACGTTTGGAAAAATAAGGGGTATCCCCCGACCGTATTCATCTGCTCCAACATCGACTTTTCTAACGCGGGAGTGATACCAGCAGAGCTGCATAATATAAGTAGAGTGGCAGCTTCGAACAATGTCCTGCATGAGATGCACTCTAAAGAAGTTCTCTTTGCTAACATGACGCGAGTTTCCAGAGGTTCGGTGGTGATTTTCGATGGGTATCCCTCGTCCGCCGCGTTCGACAACATCGTCCTACCGGTCAGCGACCGCGTAAACGTTCCGGTTACCGGGCACGACGCGGTGGTGAGCTACCTGCTCGCGCCATCGCCACAGGAGATGGGTAGAATCGCCAGAGTAGCCGCGCCGCACCTGACATGGGAGACTAAAGTCGTAGGACCGCCCCTCTCCGCGCCACTCTTTCACAAATTACAAGGCGCGGTTATTGGCAGATAAAATAAATCTGCGAAAATCAGTCAAATCAGAAAAATCTACGTTCCATTTCTTGAAATTATCATGTAGCAACTGTTCACTGCGAGCATCAAATGGCAACTAATATCGAAATCAAAGCCAAAGTTGACGATTTAGCCGCGCTGCACGACCGCGTCGCGGCGATTAGCGACGCCCCCGGTGAGTTAATCGTGCAAGAAGATACGTTTTTTCATGCGCCGCGCGGTAGACTCAAACTACGCGTCTTTAACCCACATCTTGGGCGATTGATTTACTATGAGAGAGCCGATTCCGCCGCGCCAAAGCGTTCGGACTACTTACTATCCACGACGACTGAGCCGCGAACGCTGAAAGCGGTGCTTTCTGCTGCGCTGGAAGTGCGCGGAATCGTGAAAAAGCGACGAATGCTCTACCATGTGGGCAACACGCGCATCCATCTGGACGAGGTTGAAGGGTTAGGTTCCTTTATGGAGCTTGAGGTTGTACTATTTCCCAACCAGACCGCGCAGCAGGGTGAAGCGATCGCAGTGGAACTAATGGCGAAGTTAGGAATAGAAAAGTCCGATTTGGTAGATGTTGCTTACATCGACCTCTTGGAGAACCACCGCGTGAGCGGAACTGAAGATTAACCACAGAGTCGCGGAGTTCACGGAGTTTTTTCTGAACCACATCGCGGTCAAGTAGCCACTGGTGAACACAGATTTTCACCAATTTGGCTATCCTTAAATCATATCAGGACTTACGCAAA
>CAZSIG010000855.1:0-1791 GCA_964606195.1 uncultured Anaerolineales bacterium | reverse complement strand
CATATTCTACCACACATCCCACACCACTGGAGTCAAAGTGCAACAGGTTCTCCTGGCGACAGCGCGCCGCGATGAATAAGGCGTATTGCTGGATCGTCTCTGGAGTACGCGGCATCTCTGGTCCGAAATCGGCGTGAACCTTAAACAATTTCTGGAAATCGTCGTCCCACGCGTACAACATTTGGTAAAGATAGGCGTCTCCAATGAGCACCACTCTAACTGTTAGGGGGATGGGTTCGGGCTCCAGAGAGATGGTGCTGACCGCGCCGTATTGTTGTCCTAAATCCTCAATTTTAATTTCGCCGTCCTTTATAGCGCGTTTTAGTGATTCCCAAGCGAAAGGATTCATCAACAAGTCTTTGATTTGCAGCATCAGATAACCACCATTGGCGCGGTGCAACGCGCCTGCTTTGATCATAGTGTGATGAGTAACAAGTATGCCCATCTGTACGCGATGTTCGACGCGACCGAGCAGGTTGTAATAAGTTGGGTTTGTCTCCATTACAACCGGCGCGCCGCGAGTATCATCATTACTTACGAGCACGTTTACTTTGTAGCGATCGAAAATGGAATCACCAATGGTTGAGGGGGGCATCATAGGGATTGCCTCCTCCTCATCTTTCTCACCGTCCTTGAAAACCTCGATGTTATCTACCAGATCATCTTGCACTTCGTCTAGGTAATCTAAGACGTCGGGAAACTGCGCGAATTCTCCCTTCATTTCCTCGATAAGCTGCGAGGTTACAGATAGTCCGACCTCGCGGTCTAAGATCTCCAATTTCTCCTGCGTGATTTTTTCCAATTCGCGTACTTTTCGCAAGGCATCTCCCATGAGTTCCTGTAGTTCACTCTGATGAGCCTCAAAAGCCTCGCGTACATCTTCGGGTAACTTGTCGTATTCCTCTGGCGATACCGGCTGTCCATCCACCATCGGCGCGATGACAAAGCCGGTCTGTTTGCGCTCGACGGTGAAGCCGCGCTCACCGACCTTTTCCTCCAGGGCTTCGAATACCTCGTTGCGTTCTTGCTGGAAATCGTGTATATTGCGGTCCCGTTGTCGTTCGTAATCCTCGCCCTCAAACGCGCTTTGTAGCTCAGCTTGTATCTGTTTAGAGAACTCTTCCATCGCGCGTTCCAGATGGGTACCCTTTCCTGCCGACAAATGTAGGGCGCGAGGAGATGATGGATCGTCGAAATTGTGTACATAACACCAGTCATCGGGGATCGGTTCCTCTGCAGCCTTGCGTTGCAGAAAGGCTTTAACGCTCGATGTACGTCCCGTTCCGACTCTGCCCTGCACGTAGATATTGAAGCCGCGATTCGGTATACCCACTCCGAAATCGATGGCATGGACGGCGCGGTCTTGCCCGATGATCTCCGCTAACTCGGCTAGTTCCTCGGTGCTGCTAAATTGAAACTGCGCGGGGTCGCAAGGGTGCCACAATTGTTCAATGGTAAGTCTTTTATACTCTGCCAATTTATTATCATTCATGAATTTCTCCTGCCTGTAACTTGGTTTACTTCGCGATTAGGCTGAATTAGCATTATAACCGAGCTAACGTATGGAGTCAAAACATCATGTATAAAGCATGAAACGTGATCTAGCTACCTGACACTTTTGAAGAATGGAACGCGGATTTTCCTGATTTAACGGATTAACGCGGATTATCTCTTTAATTGCTTCGCCCTATGAAACAAAAATCAGCGAAATCTGCGTTATCCGCGTTCTATTCGATGCTTCAACAACTTTGTATGGCAAACTGTCGGGTAGCTAGAACAGGACTTACGCAA
>CAZSIG010000854.1:0-1792 GCA_964606195.1 uncultured Anaerolineales bacterium | reverse complement strand
TAGCTACCTGACACTTTCAAATTACCCCTTCAGCCCGCGCCGCTGTTCGCCGAGTTCGCCGAGTGAACTCGGCGCGGCTACGGAAAACATGCTGAAGCATGTTCGGCATAACGCGCTTCAGCGCGTTTCTCATAGCAACCGTGAGTTCACTCACGGTTGCTTCTTATTCTTCTCCGCGCCCTCTGCGGTAATTTTTCCCTCAAAGCAGTTTCAAGGCATCCAGCACCAAAACCACTTTCCCTTCCCCTAAGACGGTCGCGCCCGTGATCCCCGCAGTCGTTTTGATACCGTTCAATGGCTTGATGACAATGTCCTCTTTGCCTAGTAATTTGTCGACTACTACCGCGTCTTGCGCTTTGCCATTCTCAAGTACGATCGCGTATTTAGAGGATGGCTGCTCATCACCGTTGGGTATCTCCAACAGCTCGCGCAGGTCGTGCAGGGTAATGTCCTCTAGCTCTTGCTGTCTTTGATTCGTCAGTGGCACAATGCGCCGCACTTGCCGCTCAGGTATCGCGTACACCTCTGTGCCCAGACTCACCAGTAATACCTCCGCGATAGCCATAGTCAAGGGCAGTTTTAACCTGAAGCACGTCCCTGTTACATTTACTGTATTATTACCCTCCGCGCCGTTGTTCGTGGAGATAATCTCTAGTTGTCCCCGCAGCGCGGTAACAGTTTGCTTGACCGCGTCCAACCCCGTACCGCGCCCCGCGACATCTGATACTTCATCGTCAGGCAGAGTGGAAAACCCCGGTTCGCATATCAACTGCCATAGTTGTTCCTGTGACATTCGCTCAATTTGGGTGATTGTGTAACCCTGTGTCAGTGCGACCGCCGTTATCTTTTCGGCATTCAGTCCGCGTCCATCATCGCTGACCTCTATTACCACATGATCGCGCTCGCGCCGCGCTGCCAAGCGAACTGTCCCCTCGCGTAGTTTACTTTGTGTTTCCCGTTCATTCGGCAGTTCTATTCCATGTACTATCGCGTTGCGCAGCAGATGACCGACCATTTGGTGCACCGGCTCCAACAAGGCGCGGTCCAGCTCCGTATCCTCTCCCTCAATTATCAGCACCGCTTCCTTGTTCAATCCCGTCGCCAAGTCGCGTACCATACGCGGAAACCCGACAAACATCTGCGTCACCGGCACCAGACGAGTTTGCAACACCGCATCGCGCAGTTCGGTCAGCAGCCGTTTGTGTTTGCGCATCGTTCTATCCAGCGCGGGATGGTTGATCTCATCCCTGAGTTGCATCAATTCGCTCTGGTTCATTATCATCTCTTCCACCAGATGCAGAACGCTGTCCAGATGTGCCGGATTGACGCGCAGTTCTGCCAGCGGCGGCAGGGGCAGCGACGCGATAGCCCTCTCATTCGGCGAAACAGTGGGGGGGGAATCGATCATGCTCTCGGCGCGGCTTAGTGCCTCTAGTAGAGTAGTAAAGTCATCCGGCGGCTCCGTGAGGGGAGCGGTCAATAGTTTTTCTAAGGTATCTAGGCTGTGAAATAGTAAGGTGATTAACTCCGCGGAGACTTCCTTTTTCTCTTTGTGCAGGCGTTGTAGTGGTGTCTCAATGTGATGAGCGAGATCGGTACATGCCTCGTAACCCATCATCTTGGCGTCGCCTTTGAGGCTGTGCGCTGCGCGCATGATACGCCGTATCAAATCGAACCGCGCCGGGGCTTGTTCCAACGCCACCAGCGCATGTTCCATAGTTATTATGTGAGCGCGAGCCTCACCCAAAAATATTTCCTGATACCGCGCGCGATTATCCATCACACTTCCGTA
>CAZSIG010000853.1:0-1794 GCA_964606195.1 uncultured Anaerolineales bacterium | reverse complement strand
GTCTGCCGCGTCTCCCAGAATATTTTCTCATCCCACGCCACCGCGGCGCGGCGGTCGAACACTACCAGCCAACCCTCCGCGCTCCCTAGCTTATCCATGTACTCCGCTAACTGCTGCTCCCCCTCCGCGTAGGTTCGCTCACTGTAGCGCAATTTCAACTCCACAGGGTACGTGCGCGCGCCGTAACGTACGCCCAAGTCCAACCGCTTCGTGCCGCTCGCCATTTCCCGCGTCACCTGTCCGCCGCTGTTGACCACCCGCTGCAAGAACGCCTGTAACACCAAATGCGGGGCGGCTTCCTTGTAATCAAACCGCTCTACCCACATCTCGCTGTTCTCCCGCCAAAACTGCTGAAAATCGCGCAACAACTGGCTCATGTCCAGCACATCACCGTGAATGTACGCGGGCGTCGACGGTAACTGCGGCAAGCTGGCTAACTCCCTTTGTGCCCGAAAACTCAGCGTCCGCACGATGACCTCCGCGTAGATGGGATTGGCAGGCATGATACGCTGCGCCGTCTCGCGCAGCAATCCCAAATCCAGCACATATTGATAGTCGTCGTCCAACAAATCATACCATCCCGTTTCGCCCAAAATCACCGGCTCCACAATTTTCTGAACGCGCGCCTCCCGCAGTCGCTCCATCAAACTATCAATGTGCGGGTCGCGCCGCGTGATAAGCGTCTGCGCGGCGCGGTCTACCTGTTCTGCGACAATCGGCTGACTAAAATCTCCACCTAGCATCTTCATCACGATTTCCCGCGCGATGGCGTTCACCAACCAGGGCTGCCCCTGCGTGTAATAATACGCGCGTTCCACCACCTCCGGCGGAAACACCTGCCCGGTCTGCGCGGTATGCTGAGCATAAAGCCGCGCGACTTCCTCTTGCATGAAGTTACGCAGCGTGAGCGATTCGGCGGCGATATTGAACGGACTGGCACTCCCCAACGTCTCGCGGTCTTCGCGCACGCGCGCCTTATAGTCGCGAATGTTCCGCAGCCCCACCAACGCGACGGCGTGCGGGAAAGGTACTTGTCTGCGATTAACATAACCCGAACGCAATTGTCTCAAAAACGAGATTAGGGTACCGTTGGATAGACAATCCACTTCGTCAAACAGAATAACTAGGGGCTTGTCCAAACTCTGGCAAAAGTGGACAAGCTCTTTGAGCAAAATAGTGGCGAAATCCGCGTAGTCAGCGTCCCACGCAAAAGGATACTTACCCAACAAGCTGTGCAGTTCTATTTGTGTTCTCAACCCGCGCACGATGATGGAGATACCCTTTTCAGGTTCCGTGATATTTTGGGCAACTTCCAATGAATAGTATAGTGCATAATACTGCCCTTCGTCATTCAACTGTTCAGCTAAATCCAGCAGCAGCGTCGTCTTGCCGCTCTGTCGCGCCGCGTGAATGACGAAATACTGCTCCTGCGCGATTAGCTCCGCCAAGCCCTGACAGCGCTCCTGCGCCGGGAGCATGTAATGCTTATCCGGATAACATGGTCCCGCGATATTAAAAAACTTTTGCATTTGTGCCTCCTCTAGCCTCTCGCGTCACGCAATTCCTTGTCCACTACTCCAACGCCCTCTCCAAAGCCATCTTTTCCGGCAGCGATAGCCGATTTAATCTGTCCATCAGCAGCGGCGCGGAGTACTCATTGATATTACGCAGTTCACGCGGAAACTCCCACAGAAGTTTTGCCGCGATCTCCTGAACATGCTCTGTCGCCAGCCGCTCTTTTTTTTTAACTTCCGTCTCTACTCTAATTTTCAGATCAGCTACAAAATCTGCCAA
>CAZSIG010000852.1:0-1805 GCA_964606195.1 uncultured Anaerolineales bacterium | reverse complement strand
TAGTATAGGACTTACGCAAAACCGCACTATGATTCACCGCAGAGGGCGCCGAGGACGCGGAGAAAAGAAAGCAGAAAAGATTTTCGCGGTTGTAGACGCTCATCAACATTCATTAAAAGTCATTTTTGCTATGCTGATAGAGCCCGACCTTCAAATCTCAGCGTTCTCCGCGCCCTCAGCGGTAAAATTAGCCTGAACTTGCGTAAGTTCTATAGTAATTGAATGATAGATAGCTGCGAGCTTTAAAGCCCGCGTTCAGCCCTTGTTACACTCAAGTGGATTAAAAGATGACTGATAAGCTCATTACCGTTCTTTCTATCGAAGAAGACTACGTTTATTTTTCACAAATTCGAGAAATTCTGGTTCATACTCGCGACCCCGGAGCAACCGACGCGGAGTTTGATATTGTCTGGGCGACCGACCTCGCCGCGGGGCTTGAACGGCTGGCAGATGGAGAGATTGATGTAGTTTTGCTCGACCTAACTCTGCCAGACAGCGAGGGGCTGCATACCTTCTACAGAGTAAACGCCGCGGCACCGGAAGTACCGATTGTCATATTGACCGAAGTAGAGGATAATGAACTAGCACTGCAAACCGTGCGCGAGGGGGCACAAGATTATCTGGTCAAAGGGCAAATAAGCGGGAGATTGCTGAAACGCACCCTGCGCTTTGCCGTCGAGCGTAAGCAACTTGAAGCCGCGCTACTCCTATCGCAGCAGCAGATGGAAATATCGTACTGGCGCGAACAGGAGCGGCGGCGGTTATCCGACACTCTGCGCGAAGTTGCCAGAATAGTCAGTGGCACGCTGGAACAGCAACAGGTTCTGGACTTGATGTTCGAGCAGTTGGATAAAGTTGTCACTTATCACTACATGACCGTGATGCTACTGGCTAGGGGTAAACTAACTCGCGTAGCCGGGCGGAATAAAATGGGCGGAGCAATAGAAGGTTCCACCATTTTGGCAGACCAATATCCCCTGAACGTCGCGGCGCTGCGCGGCAATAGCCCGTTGTTGATACCCGACCTGGCGCGCGATGATCGCTGGCATCCCACGAACCGCGTCGCGGAGCTGCGGTCACTAATCATCGCGCCGCTATTGGTGCAGGGAAATCCTATCGGGCTGCTCAATGTAGGGCGAAGTGACACGAAACCGTATACTGAGGATGACGCCCAAACCGTCTTCGCGTTCGCTACACAGGTTGCCGTCGCGCTGGAAAATGCCCGTTTGTACGCCCACGTCGCCGCGCTCAACGAGGAGCTGGAGAATTTCACCTATTCCATCACTCACAACTTACACGCGCCGCTGCGAAGCCTTGATGGGTTCAGTCAGGTACTTCTGGATGATTACCAAGAGCATCTGAACAGCTCTGGGCAAGATTATCTACACCGCATACGCGCCGCCAGCCAGCGGCTGTCGCAAATGATCGATGAACTGATGCGGTTATTGCGCTTCTCGCGGCGCGAGATCCACCGCGAGATGGTCGATTTGAGTGCCCTGGCGCGCGGCATCGCTGAAAGGTTGCAGCGCCAAGACGCGGCGCGGCAGGTGGAATTCACCATTGCGGAGAACGTGGAGGTGTACGGAGACGCGCAAATGTTCGAGGAGGTGTTACAAAATCTGTTGGACAACGCCTGGAAGTTCACGCGCGAGCGACCGCGCGCCGAAATCGAGTTTGGCATCATCGAGCATGAGACGATAACGCGAGATGGAAAAAAGACGTGGTACTTCGTGCGCGATAACGGCGTCGGTTTCGACATGGATTACGCGAATAAGCTGTTCGCCGCGTTCCAACGCCTGCACAGC
>CAZSIG010000851.1:0-1817 GCA_964606195.1 uncultured Anaerolineales bacterium | reverse complement strand
TGGACAGGGCGAACACGTAGGTTCGCCCCTACAGGTTCGCTCTCACAAATTTGCCCCTACGCGGACAAACGCATAGGTTTGCCCCTAAATCATACCTGAACCACGACCATCGTCAGGTCATCGTGCGGTTCGGTATCTCCAACGAAAGATTCTACCGTAGTTTTTAAGTGTTCGAACATAGCCGCCGCGCTATCGTTCGGCCCAGATATCACGGTGCGCTCCAGGCGATCAAAACCGAACATTTCTTCCGCGGCATTATTAGCTTCGATCACCCCATCGCTGGACAAAATTACCATATCACCCTTGTTCAAATTCCGCGTCACTTCTTCATAGCCAAACCGCGCGCTCAAACCTATACCCAAAGGAAGTCCCTCAGCCTCCACCCATTCCACCGTGCCATCGGCGCGGCGAATGAGGGGCATCACGCAGCCCGCATTGACCGCGCGCATGGCAACCGGGCGTCCTGTCCTCGCGGATTTGGTAAGCTCGATGTAGACGATAGCACAGTTCTGGCGCGTAGCCGCGGTATAGGGGGCGAGAGCCTTGTCTAAATCGGTGAGTAGAGTATCTAAAGAATAAGAAGTCAAGGAATCGGTGACGAGTTTGCCCAGCGAGTAGACTTGATTGATGATAGTTTCGAATGAGGAGAGGCTGATAGCCATCAACAACGCCGCCGCCATTCCCTTGCCTGAGACATCTCCGACCGCGATGGCGAAACGCTCCCGACTAACGCGCAGGCGCGTGTCGAAGGAGTAGTAGGTGTAAAAATCGCCCCCAACCTCGCGGGCGGGCATGTTGTAACAGACAAGCTCTGGCTCGTCCCACGCGGGGCGCGCTGGCGGTAACAAGCCTTGTTGAACTTCATGCGCCACGATCAGTTCATCTTGAATACGTTCGTTGAGCAATTTTAATCTTTGTTCAGCCTCTTCAAGCTCAGACGCGCATTGACTAAATTCCCCCCGTAGAGCGAGATTGCGCTTCGCCAACAGTTCATTAGCTCGCGCCAGACCAGCTATTTTTTTACGGGCATATTTTGACATAAATTTCTTTCTGCTAACCATTACTATCAACCTCAGTGGACAAACTTAAAATCTCGGCAGAAATAGCGCGGCATTCCCGGCATAACCCGGGAATGGTCATTTCGTTAATCTCAACCGCGAAGCCATGAGTCTCCTCAAGATGCTCGACGAGAGATTTAACCTCACTTTGTTCCACTCCAATAACCTTGCCACAAGAGCGGCAGACTAGATGGCAGTGCGGACCATGAACACCTACAAGTTCATATCTCCGTTGACCGTTGCCCGGGTCTATCGCGGCGACTATTTGAAATTCCTGCAAAAGTTCCAGCGTACGATAGACTGTGGAAATATCGACACAATCGCTGATTTGAGTGACCTTCTCCCAAATCTCCTCTGCCGTGGCAAATCCCTCAATCTGGTGCATGACAGACAGCACCATCTCGCGCTGCGGAGTGAGCCGACAACCGCGCTCGCGCAGTTGTTTAATAAATATTTTCTCGCAGGACATTATCCTCTCCTATTTAATCGCGATCAATTGCGATTATAACACGAAAGTGAGAGATGGACAAGCGAACATGGCGTCATAACTTGCCGACCGCGCGGTTTCTGACTACTCATAGGGTTTTCTCGAATTCAGGTGACGGGCACTTACCGGGCGGTTTAACGGTAGTGGTAGCTTTGTTTGAAGCTCAGGGCTGTTCGATTCTCGCGTAGCTGGCTAAAAGCTATGCTCAGAACGTGAGCCAGAACCCCGATTTTTTCTTCAAAATCGGGGTTCACGGCGCGAAATCGGGTTTT
>CAZSIG010000850.1:0-1822 GCA_964606195.1 uncultured Anaerolineales bacterium | reverse complement strand
GCGTGCTGATGACGCGCTGCTACTCTCGAAATTTACATCGCTCTAAAATTAAGGGGTGGGTACGGTTATGAGGCGCGAAATAAGGAGTAAAATAAGATGAGCACAGAAATTATAAAAATTCTGTTGATCGAGGATAACCCGGGCGACGCGCGGCTGGCACAGGAGATGTTGCAGGGGGCGCGGACGATTGGGTGGGACTTGCCGACGTTTGAGATCGAATGGGTGAAGAGGCTGGCAGCGGGGATGGCGCGACTGGACGCGGGCGGCTTTGACGCGGTGCTGACCGACCTCGACCTGCCGGACAGCCGCGCGGGGGAGACCTTCGCCGCGCTGCGGGCGCGCTATCCGCATCTGCCTATTGTCGTGCTAACCGGGCGTACGGATGAGGAACTAGCGCGGCGGACGGTGCGCGCCGGGGCGCAGGATTACCTCTTCAAGGCGGAGGCGACCAGCACGCTGGTGGCGCATGCCCTTTGTTACGCCATCGAGCGGCAGCAGACGCAAGGCGCGCTACAGCGAACGCACGATGAATTGGAACACCGCGTGGCGGAGCGCACCGCGGAGCTGGCGCAGGCGAATGAGAACCTGCAATTGGAACTCGCGGCGCGGCGTGAGGTACAGACCGCCTTACGAGTTGCGCTGGAGAAGTATCGTGTGCTCTTTGAGTCGTTCCCGCTGGGTATCAGTATCGCGGATGCCGCGGGGAATATTTTGGAAACTAACGAGGAATCGGAGCGATTGTTGGGAATTTCGCAAAACGAACATACCGCGAGAAAGTATGATAGCCTCGAATGGCAAATTGTCCGTCCCGACGGCACCCCCATGCCTGCCGCGGAATATGCCAGCGTACGCGCTATGGAAGAGCAGCGACGAGTAGAGAATGTGGAGATGGGCGTCGTCAAAGAGCGAGGCGAAGTGACCTGGATCAACGTCACCGCCGCGCCTATTCCGTTGGAAGGATATGGCGTCGCGATCGCGTATGGCGACATCACCGCGCGCCGGCGCACAGAGGAGCAACTGCGCGAGAGTGAAGAACGGTACAAGTTCTTGGTGGAAGCTATCACTGACAGTTTATACATATTGGACCGCGAATGGCGCCACATTCTGGTTAATGACGCCGCGACGCGGTTCGTACAAATACCGAAGGATGAATTGCTAGGAGCTAAGTTGACTGAGCTATTTCCCGGGGTAGAGGAGACAGAATTTTTCAAGACATTTCAACGGGTAATGACAACTCGCCACCCCGAAACAGTGATCAATGAATACGCTTTTGAGAATGGGCGGCGGCGCTGGTATGAAGTGCGCGCGTTTCCTGTACCAGAGGGGATCCTATGTATCTCGCGCGACATCACCGCGCGCAAGCGGGCGGAGGAGGCGTTGGCGCGCGAGCAGCGATTATTACACGCCCTGCTAGATAACATCCCCGCGCACGTCTATTTTAAGGATACCCAGGGACGGTTCATGCTTGTCAGCAAGTCTACCGCAGAGTGGGCGGGCGTGGACGATCCCGCGCAACTAATCGGCAAAACCGATTTCGACATCTTCGCCACGGCCCATGCTCAGGCGGCGTTCGAGATGGAGCAGGAGATCATCCGCACCGGAGAGCCGGTCGTGGAGCTGGAGGAGAAGGAGACTTGGCTCGATGGCAGCGAGACTTGGGTTTCGACGACCAAGATGCCGCTCCGCGACGCGGCGGGTAACATCGTTGGCACATTCGGCATATCTCGCGATATCACCGCGCGCAAACGGGCGGAAGAGGATTTGCAGAGGAACAGGACGCGGATTAGCGCGGATTGACGCGGATTTTTTTGTCGCTTTCAGG
>CAZSIG010000849.1:0-1825 GCA_964606195.1 uncultured Anaerolineales bacterium | reverse complement strand
GTGGTGTGCCCCCGCGCATGAGTACTACCTACTCAATCGCCACCACGATTAAAGTCCAATCATCGTGCATTTCCGTATCCCCCGCGAAGTCGCGCACATCCTGCAAAATCCACTGCTGGATCGCGCGTGCCTCACCGCGCGGCGCGGCTGCCACTCGCTGCACTAACCGCTCGAAGCCATATATCTCGCGCCGCGCGTTCATCGTCTCCACAATGCCATCACTTTGCAAAATCACCACATCGCCAGCGTGCAAGAGCTGGCGCGTCTCTCGATACGTGGCATTCGGCATCACACCCAAGGGCAAGCCGATTACGTCAATCCACTCCACCGCGCCGTCAGCCCGGCGAACTAGCGGGGAAATCAGCCCCGCGTTCGCGACATGCAGCACCCAGGTATCCTCAAGCTGCTCCATAATCACATAACCGAGCGCGGTGTTCAACCCATTGCGCGCGGTGTGCGGACGCAGCTCTTCGTTCAGCAGAGCCAGCAACGGCGCGGGCGCGATTTCCCACCGTATTTCAGTGTTTAACACGCCCAACGCCAGCGCCATCATCAGCGCGGCGTGAATCCCCTTTCCCGACACATCCCCCACCGCGATACCCAAACACCCCTCGGCAAAGGGGAAGTAGTTATAAAAATCGCCCCCCACTTGCTGCGCGGGTTGCGATAATCCGACAATGTCCAAACCGGGTATCGGGGACGCGGTCGTGGGCAACAAACTGACCTGAATCTGCCGCGCGATTTCCATCTCTCGTTCCGTCTGCCGCAATTTATACTCGTGCAATCGAGCGCGTTCCAACGCGACCGCCACCTGGTTCGCGAAAGCGAACACAATTTTGGTATCATCGTTCGTATACGGCGTCTCATCGCGCCGTCCCACCGTGAGCAAGCCGATGGGTTGCTCCTGCACCAACAGCGGCGCGCTGATAAAGGAGCGAATCCCGCGCATCGTCCCCAGCGAGTGCCACCGTTCATCATCGGTCACATCGGGCAGCAGCAGCGGTTGCTTCTCCGTCAGCACCGCGGCGGCTATGGGATATTGGTACGCGGCTATCGTCTCGCGCGCGATACGTCCGGTCGCTTTATCGCGCCCCGCGACGGTGGTCAGCAGCGGCTCAGGGGGACGCGTCTCACTATCTTCCAACAGCATCACTGCGGCGCGGTGGTATGTGATCACTTTATCCAGTTGGGAGAGGATCAGGTCGAGCACCTCTTGTTGCTCCAGCGTGCCGCTGACGATGCGCGCGACCTCCCGCAGAGTGTCCGATAGTTGGCGGCGCGTCTGTTCGCGGCGATAAGACTCCTCCAACCGCTGTTGGGATTCACGCAACGCTTCGTTGGCGCAGTGCAGTTGCTCGTTCTGTTCATTAAGCTGGCGGCGCATTTGCTGGAGGCTCAGGTGCGTCGCGACGCGCGCCAGCACCTCCTCCGCTTGAAACGGTTTAGTGATGTAGTCTACGCCGCCAAGAGAGAATCCCTTGACTTTGTTATCCGTTTCGCTCAACGCGCTGATGAAGATGATCGGCACCGCGGCGGTGCGCGAGTCTGCTTTGAGCTGCTCGCAGACCGCGTACCCATCCATGCCGGGCATCATAATATCCAGCAGGATCAAATCTGGTGGTTCCAACCGCGCCGCCGTCAACGCCTGGCTCCCACTGTTCGCGGGACGCACCGCGTATCCCTGTTTGCCTAGCAGCTTGGATAAGAGCCGCAAGTTCACTGGTGTGTCGTCCACGATTAGAATTTCTGCCTCAGTTACGTTATTGGAGTAATAATCACTCATCAGTCACCGCTCCTTTTGGGGATTAGACATTAGGCAGTACTT
>CAZSIG010000848.1:0-1826 GCA_964606195.1 uncultured Anaerolineales bacterium | reverse complement strand
CGGGGCGCGCCTATCGCTTTCGCTACCTCGCGAATGGTAGTAAGTGGCTAAACGAGCGCCAAGCTGATGGTTATGTCCCCGGTCCCTTCGGTAGTCAGAATTCAGTAATCAAAATCTAAATTTCCATAATTGCATAATTAAACCGCGCAGTAAGTGCCCGGCACACAGGGGTGTTCAGTTCTAAACTGTTAGTGTCATTAGCCGTGGTTGGAAAGGTCCCGAAATCGGATTTTTGGGAAAAAATCCGATTTCGCGTTGCGCCCCCCATTTCTGGCACTGCACTAACTTAGAGGCGCGTTATGTGTAAATAGGAGGGATAGATGCACTATAATGATTTTGATGATTGCTACAAGCTATCACACATCTACCAAGATGTAAACAACGAGCGCGTATGCGGAAACTTTCGCGTCGTTGAATCTTGTCAGGTCATAGGCAGATGGTCAGTTGTGTTTGACGGAACGACAAACTTGGGCAAACCGGTGATTCGCGAGTCCTGTGATGGGCTGCGCCGCGAAGATGCGGACATGTTAGCATCGTTGTATAACAAAGTGCTCGTTTCGTAATCCCAAGATTAACTTTTTCAGCGGATTAGGCAAATTCACAGATATTCAAAAACGCTTATACGCGGTCAAAAAGTATCATTCCAATTTGCTTAATCCGCTGATATTCTTCAGCCTTAATTACCGCGCAACTTGCTACTTATCCCCATATATGTTATAGTATCTTCTCGCGTTTGACACAGTTGATAAGCTCCCCGCTCTTATTTTGAAGAGCAGGTTCGGGAGCATTTTTTACTTTTAGTGAGGAACAGACCATGAGCATAGCCCAAGTCATCAAACGAAACAATCTGAGAGTCCCCTTCGACCGCGAACGCATCGAAAACGCCATCTACGCGGCGGCGCGCGCGGTCGGCAACGGCGAAAGCCATCAGTGGGCGGAGACACTGTCGTGGGCAGTGGTCGGCATACTCCAAGAGCAATTTGGCAGAAATGGGCATGACCCGCACGTGGAAGAAATCCAAGACATCGTCGAGGAGGTGTTGATTAAGTCTGGCAAACCGCGTATCGCCAAAGCGTATATCCTTTATCGACAAAAGCGCGCGGAGGCGCGGGCGGCGCAGCAGTTGTTGCTCGATTCTGAGAAGCTCGTGGACGACTATCTCCAGCGCGCCGATTGGCGCGTGAACGAGAACAGCAACATGAACTACTCGCTGCAAGGGCTTAATTTCTACCTTGCCTCATCCATCGCGGCGCGGTATTGGCTGCATAAAATCTACCCCCCCGAAGTACAAAAGGCGCACGTCGAGGGCGATTTGCACCTGCACGATTTGGGTATGTTATCGGTGTATTGCTGCGGCTGGGACTTGCAAGATTTGCTGATGCAAGGCTTTGGCGGCGTGCCCGCGAAAATCGAGAGCAAGCCACCGCGTCACCTGCGCGCCGCGCTGGGGCAGTTGGTCAATTTCTTCTACACCATGCAGGGCGAATCCGCCGGCGCGGTCGCGGTCTCCAACTTCGACACGCTGATGGCGCCGTTTATCCGCTACGATGGGCTGAACTTCGAGCAAACTCGCCAGGCGGTGCAAGAATTCGTGTTTAATGTGAATGTGCCGACGCGCGTCGGTTTTCAAAGTTTGATCTGGGATGAATTAGTAGTAGTGCGGCGCAGTGGGCGCGTAGAAATCACAGAGATTGGCGAGTTGGTGGATGAACAGTTCACGCGTAATAGCCACCGCGTTTTGCAGCAGGGAAATGACAGCTACGCGGTCGCCAACGCCGATGACGTACAGGCGTTGGCGTTCAACGACAGCGGCGAGGTCATCTGGG